>CAMZKK010000231.1 GCA_947311175.1 uncultured Planctomycetota bacterium
CATTTCATTTTGATTTTTTTGGGTGTCTCGCCGTTGGGGGTAAGGATGGTTAATTTTAAATCCTTGCTTCTTACTTTTTTTGCCAAGGTTTTGTTAAATTCAATTTCAACTGTCGCAAGCCCTCGTTCAATGTTTGAATTTGCCTTTGCCTCTGCATTACGAAAACCGCTACTTAATTTTTTGGCAAGAGAGACAATCAATTCCGGGGTTAAGCTCCAACTACTGAAATTGCGTCCTTGTCCATCGACCTCAGCTGTTATAACGCCGGTTGCTGATTGTCCAAACTGACGAATCGCAATTAATGGTGCTTTGTATTCATCCGTGGTCTTCATCATTACGGTTGCACCTTTTCTCATAGAGGTTAAATTGTAGCCATTGATGATTGGTGGTTTAGTGCTTAAGGGAATTCCGAGCAATAACATATCCGGTAAAATAATGCTCTTTGCCGGCTCTTCGACAAAGCCTCTTTTGGCAACTCTGATTACTTCTTGACTAAAGATTTGTGGTAATTCCCCTGCTGAGGTTGTGAAAAATGCAGGTGTGCCGGCAGCTGATGCTAGGCTTTCTAAAAATGCTCCATCGCAATCGGAGGGTTTGCCCAATCCGATTACAGAAAGTCCGATTTTTTGAGATGTTAATTTATTGACAATATTAATGCAGCCATTTTGTTCTTCTGAATCAGAGGCATCTGAAAATAGAATAATGTGCCTTGTTGGCAATTTTGATTTACCAATCTCTTTGACGGCAGCCTCTAATGCTGTCTTGACAAAGATTCCACCACCCATTGATTCAACCCTAAGGATTGCATTTTTTAATTTTGCAGTATCATCTGCTTGGGATAATGGGACAATGGTGTGGGCAGATGAATCAACAACAATATATGAGATTTGGTCAATATCCGAAAGCAGAGATACACATTCGGCTGCGGCAGTATTTGCGAGATGCATTTTGGTTTGACCTGATGGAGTTTTCATTCCCATTGAGCCGGAGCGGTCGGCAACGATAACGAGCGACATTACTCCGCGTTTTTGTTCTTCCCTAAGCTTCATCGTTATTGGCAATAATTCATCAATCGGGCTTTTGTGATAACCACCATTACCGAATGAATTTTTTCCACCCGTTACCAATAAAGAAACAATTCCTTGTTTTACCGCAATTGCAAGATTTTCTATATTTTCTCGTCTAATATCTTTTAATGAAATATTTTCAAGGATAACCAAACGATATGGTGAAAGTTTTGCCGGATTGAAAATTTCACTATTCGCAATAGCTTTATCAACCCTAATTCCTGCCTGCCTTAATCCATCAACAATAATTCCGTCTTTCGGCATTTTAGAAACACACAGAACTCTTGGCGGAGTAATTACCCGAACCAATCCTTGTGATATATTATTGTCGAGATTAGAATCATCTTTCGTCTTGACTTCTAATCGATATTCATTAATCCCCGGGTTAGATGCAATGTCTCTACTGAAAAAAGTATTCCACCCTGCTTTTAGGGAGACTGTCCTCTTTGTTAGGGTTTGTTTGCCACGAGATAGTTTGATTTGTGCGGTATCTTTATTTTGGCTATAAACCGAATATCTAATCAAAAAACCACTGTTTGGCAAGACTTCTCCCGGTAAATTTATGTAGCCGGCAGCGACATCATTCAGCGATACTTGTCCGCAATGGCGATACCAAATTTCGTTGTCAATCTGGGATAAAACTTCATTCTCCGTTGGATTTTGTCCGGTATAGCGACCGTCTGAAATAATTAACATTCTTGTTTGACGGTTAGTTGATTTTAAACTATTTGCTAATTCAATGGCTTTGCTGAGATTGCTTCCATTTACCTTGTCTGAATAATCAAACCCTCGATTGTTTATCAATTTATTTAAGCCTTGTTCAAGAACAGCACTGCTTCCGAATGAGACAATTGCTATTCTATCGTCCTTGCTCTTGCTATTTTCTAAAAGTTGAGTGATTTCGTCAATCGTCTTGCTTCCATTTTCACCCATTGATTTTGAACGGTCGGCAATAACAATTACATCTACTCCCTTGCCGGTTAAATTGAGGTTCAAGTCAGCGATAGCAAATATCAAGAGGGCAATAAGCAATATTCGTAAACCCTTGTGGATGCGATTGCAATCTTTGAAGATATATTTACCTAAGGGGATTATTAGTAAAAACAAGATTAGTGCCTGAGGATGAACAATGGTTATATTCATTTGCTCCTCCCGTCTAACCACCAATTAAGAAGTAGTAGCGCCAATGCCAAAAGTAATAAAGGAATGACAACTGTTGAGATTGATTTTGGAAGTACCTTGCCTCTTTTTGAAAAAACAACTTTATCGGTGTTTTCTTTTGCCAATTTTTCAAGATTGCTTTCTGCCGGAAAGATTGGATTTACCGCTATTTCAGCTATGGTGTTTTCTGATTGTTGGATTTGGTATATTCCCGGAATGGTTGGGGCTGTTGCCGTCTTATTGATTACTTGTTTGGTTTTGGTATTTAGTAGTTTGATGATTTGATTTTTTGTTTGATTGAATTGTAACTCTTCACCGATTAGGTAATTTTCTTTATGGATACCGTGTAGTTGCTTGCGACAACTCTTTGTGATATTTGTCATCAACGCCGGCCATACCGACAATAACGGTAAGTTAGTTTTTGTTGTTAGATTTAAACCTACAAGTAGTTTTGATTCTTGCCAAAAGAGGGGGTTATCCCCCACAATAATCAAGGGAATGGCATTGGGAGGTAAATTTAAACCTTCATAAAATCCCCAATATGCCCCAGTCAAAGAGATGTCTTTACATAAAGGATTGGCAAGGGAAATAACATAGGGACCTGTCGTTATTTTTGGAGTAGTTTTGTTTTTGCTTAATTTGACGGTAAATACATCGTCAAGCTTTTGTTGTTTATCGGTTATGATTAGATTTGCATCTAAGAGGTCTAATGCCTTGTTAGCACCTGTTGCTTGTAAGCCAATCTCAAATGATTTTTTTAATTCTTTATCTGCTGAAACATAATATCTTATTGGTAATTCAGGCTCAGGCACGAGGATAACTTTTGAATCGGCAGGCAGAGTGTCTTTGTTTGTGATTTCTACAGCAATGTTTCTACCGGCGATATTTGGTATTTCCAATTCAAAAACTTTTTTTCCATTTGCGGAAATGTTATTTGTTTTTTGAAAAAGTATCTCCTTTGGGTCTTCCGTAACTGCTATCTGCAAATCAGCTAAAGCCGAGTGAGGAGAATAATTTGCAATTGTGATAATTACACTATCGGTATTTATCTTGTTTGGATTTGCAAAACGCAGGGCATCAACAATTGCCAGATTGTTGTCATTTGCCGCAAAGCTATGAATGGCAATCTTGGTGTTGGGGAATCCCTTTATCTTTAAAGTCTTGTCGGTAAAGAGGTGAATCTCGGCATAACCGGAAACCAATTCTCGTGATAGGCTTAGTGCTTTATTTAATGAGTCGATGCGACTGTATGGATTATATTTTTTTAAAAGTTGCAATGTCTCGCTCTTTTTGGTTTGGGTGTCGCACAGAACTTGAGTAGTCTCTCCAGCCGTAATCAAGACAATACCAGTATCTTTATTGCGTTGTTTAATGATGCCTTCTGTCGAGCTTATCACTTTTTGGTAATTGTTATTTGCTTGCATTGAAAAACTCTTGTCTAAGACAATGACCAAGGTTCCTTGATTTACCGAAAGATATGACGGCATACATAAGGCAAAGATTAGGCATAAAAAAGCCAATAAATCCAGAATCAAAGAGCGAGTAACCTTTAATTTTTCATATCGCCTACCGCCTTTTTGGGTGCGGAGGTGTTGTTGCCAAAGGAAGATTCCTGTTGCGATTATGGTTTGGTATTTTTTGCGAAATAGGTAGATGATAATTATTATCAATAATCCAATGAGTGAAGTCATTCCCCACGGATTTTGCAAAGTTATGCTTGATAGGAAATTATTCATCGTCCTGCCTCTACTACCCGCAATTCAGTTAGCTGATTCACTATGCCATCGATAAATGATTCTGAATCGTTGACCACATCAGGAATATTTAATTTTATTAACTGTCCTCCATATCTGCGAGCGTAATGTTCAAGGTTTTCAATATGGGTTGATAGCCGTGTTTTGTATTGTTCTACTGCATAGGCAGTTATTTCAAGTTCTATCTTTTGGTTATTATTTTCGCAATCATTAAGTCGGCAGGCACCAGAAAATGTTGGATTGATTTCTGTCTCGGAAAGAATCATGATCGGGATAATTGTTGAGGCATCTCTATTCATATTGCGAAATAATACTTCTAAGTTATGAGAAAACAAGAAATCGCTAATGAATATTCTAATAGGCTTTCCAAATTGTGATGGCGGAAAGTTTTGGGTAAACATCACACAACTATTAAATTTCAACCCTCGCAAGGTATGCTCTATCTCCATTCCGGTATGACGAGAAATACCATCAAGCAATACCGGTCTCCCTTCTGTTTGCCGACAAGTAGAGGTTAGGAATGAGGCGAGAAATAACGCTGCAAATTTTTTGCCATTATAGGCAGCAATGCTTTTTGAGTTGTCAATGATGATTTCAACCACCGGGGAGATTTCTTCTTGGTAAAGCCTAAGTGACAAGACATCACTCCTTGCATAGGCAGACCAGTCAATTCGTCTCAAATCATCTCCCGGTTGATATTCTCTGAAATCATGAAAGTCAATTGAATTACCTACTCCACTGCCAAGATATATTCCTGACGGTCCTCTACTCATATTTGTCGGAGGCAGTAAGCGATAATGCCCCGCTTTTCTTGTGCCTAAATTAACTGCATCAGGATTGTCTGCTTTACTGTTTTTTGTCATCTATCTTGTCTGCTCTTCTTGCATAGTTTTAAGGTATCTTTGATGCTGTGAATGATTTCTTTTCCCAAGATGGTTAGGCAAACTGCTGTTATTCCCAAGTGAATAGTTATAAAACTATTATTATTACGACTATGATTCATTATCTCTGTAAAGCCGGAAAATGGATTAAATAGCAAAACATATTTGGCAGAGGAATGACTGTTTGAATGCATCGCAATATATACGCCAAGGACGACTAATATCCATAAAGCTTGAGCTATAAAGAAAGATATTGTTCGGGTGCAGTAGCGTTGGAGATTTTTATTTTTCAATAGTTTAAAGACTATATTATGGAAGACAAATCCGGCAAAAAGGGCAGAAATGGCGCTTGTTGTCATTAAAAATGGTATCTTTGTCTCATTGTTCCAAGGATGAAAAGGGCTTTCAAAATAGCAACCTGAGGCGATGAGAATGGGCAGATAAAATGATAAAATAAAGAGATATAGCCTCCCCGCTCCCGGGTATAACAACAGACCCGTTAATCTTGATTTTTGCCAGTCATCAAGGATTCTCTTCGCAATATTATTCGGGGTATTTAGGATGAAGATACAACCTATTCCGAAGGTCAAAATTGCAATTATTGTTCCTGCAATGATGAAATCCTTTAATATTACTGAGGGGTCAAAATACGACATTACCTTATAGAGAATCAATGAGATGATTATACAACCGATAGATATGCAATATAGATAAATCCTTGGCAGATAATCTTTGTTGTCATTTGCAAAACTTAGGCGTTTTATCGCAACGATATAAAAGAACCCCAAAACTAATAATGAATGAATAATTGTTCCGATATTTCCAGCAATGAATTCAATATTGGACAATAATTTTGGCCGCTGTATTTCATCAAACAAATTACCAAGAATACTTATTGTGAAAAATCCAAAAATGATGAACCCTGCTCCCAGTATTGTGCCTTTTCGTTTTTTGGTTAGGCTGGCAAATAAGATAGCGATTGAATTTGCTGCCAAACTAAGTAACAACAGAATCGCTATAAGATATCCGGTGATAAATATATTGATGCCACCAAGCAGGTATGCAACAACCATGATTGGTAAGACTGCTGAGCAGAACAAAGAAGTTATTATCATTGCACAATAGAGTTTCCCTCTAATTATCTCACTTGGTTTTAATCCGCTACCAATGACCAGTTCTGTTGAGCGGCTCCTCATTTCTTCAGAAAATTTTGTATAAGTAATATATGGGATAATTCCGGTTAGGATAAATCCCATCACAACAATTATTGCAAAAAAAAGATTTTTCCCCGAAGATTCGCTTGAATTATCGGCAGACAATAAAATGGTTAACGTTATGTATTGGGCAAGAAATAGGCCGATAAAAAATATCAAGATTGTTCTTTTAGAGCGTAAAAATATCCGTAAGTCTCTCAACATTATTGCATTAAGGTGGATGTCTGCCCAATTAGAGATTTTTTTGATAATTGTTGTCTTTTCGTTAATCGTGATTGTGTCTGACATTAATTTACCTTTCCTTCTGTTACCGACATAAATATATCTTCAAGACCTGAGGTTGCGGTGTGAAAATCGCTAATTGGAATATTGTTGGCAATTAATTTTTGCAATAACAAAACCTTAAATTCCTCGTCTCCGTTATATGAAAAAGATACCAAATTTAATTCTTTATTGACATCTGTTATTCCGGTTGTTTCTGCCAAACAGTTAAGCAGTTTGTCTATTTCGCTTTTGTAATTTTTTTCGCTGCAATGAATCTTTATTGCCACTTTATTTTCTACATCAACCTCAGCTATAATATTTTTGATTGAATCGGTGGTGTGGATTCGTCCTTCCTCAATGATGGTTACCGAACTACAAACTTCACTTAATTCACTAAGGATATGGCTGGAGATTAAGATGGCCTTTCCTCGTTCAGCCAGTTTTAGGCAAAGCTCTCGTAACTCAATTCTTGCTCGTGGATCAAGTCCGGCAGCCGGTTCATCCATAATCAATAATTTAGGGTCATTGATTAGAATTCGTCCAAGGCTAAGTCGTTGCTTCATTCCTTTGGAAAGTCCATCTATTGGTTTGTTTAACATTCCCTCAAGTCCGGTAAATTCAACAACATCTTTTAGCCTTTTATTTCGATAGCTAACCGGTAATTTATGGACTCTGGCATAGAAATCAAGATATTCATAAACCAACACATTTTTGTAGGTATCAAGGTAGTCTGGCATAAAACCAATAATTGGGCGTAATTTATCAGGATAACCAGTTACCGATATATCATTGATTATTACATCACCACTGTCCGGCACATCAAGGGTTGCCATTATCCTCATGGTAGTGGTTTTGCCAGCCCCATTCGGACCAATAAAACCGTGAATTTCACCGCCCTTGACATTGAAGGATACATCATTGACCGCTTTAAGGGTGCCAAAGCTCTTGTGGAGATTTTTTATTTCAACCGTTATTTCATTATTTGTCTGCATTTTTAATCTCCTTTGAAAAGGCAATGTAGGTATTTGCAGAAGATAATATTTTTTTGTTTCTAAAATTACCTTTATCGAGGTATGGTAGTCCTTCGGTATTGGCAATAATCATGATTGAGATGTTTTTGGTTGTTATTTTGGGAGTAAAGAAGAGACACTTTTTTAAGTTTTTTTTTAATGATTTTGAATATTTAACGGCATTAACAAAAATCTGTTCGCCAGACGGTATCTTGTCAAAATCAAAAACCTTTTGCTCGCTGTTTAGCGAATTAAAAAATATTGTTCCGTAATTCACGGCATAGGGAAGATTATTTCTAATACTTATCTTGTCGTCATTTATCTTTTTGACAACCAAGCCCATTCTGATTCTTCGGGGAATGGCAGAAACAAAACCCGATGGCTGGCGATTAAGCACATAGCCACTTTCAAGAGTCACTCCTGTGGTTAGATTTTGCACAAGAGTAAGGGGATTTTGGTATGAAAATGGAGTAAAAGAGATTGCAATACTATCTTTCGGCAAGGTTTGGATATTGGCGTAGAATGGCGAATATATTCCTCTTGCCTGATAAACAACGCCATCGCCATTATTTAAATCGTGAAGTAATAGGTTGTTGCTATTTATTTTGTCTGAAATTCCTTCTGAAAAAAAAGACGAGACGATTAGAATAATTATTCCCACAATTGAAATTAGAGGTGCGGTAATGAAGAACAAAACCAATCTTCTCTTTTTCTTGAGAATGAAATAATTTACAGGACCTAGCAATAGTGCTATTACCAAACAGCTAATGATATATGTGAAGGTTGGGATTTCGCGTAGATGTTTTAATAGGCTATCAAATCTGGTGGGGATTGACTTTGAGACGGATGCACGAGTATTCTTCTCTGATAGAATCCCTTTGGAATCATAAAGCCTGAGAGTGCTTTTTAGAGCAGCCATTGATGATGGTAGGTCGTTGATGGTTTTAACAGTTAAAATCAAACCTATTCCACAATCTTTAACCCCATATTCATTCATCTTGATGGTTGATAAATTTAGCTTTCTCAAGGCGATTTCAGGATTTTCACCAACAAGGATCAAACGACCTTCTGTAAATCTAACAAATCTGGAGATTGCGGTGCATTGCTTGTGATTAAGTCTTGCGACTGTGTCGTTGGTTGTTAATATTGCTCCGTGTAGTCCAACATAGCTTGCCCATTTTTGATAGGCATACCTTGCTTCGCTTGTATCAAAATGTAAGTTCTTGGTTGCATATATACCTTTTGTTTTGGTATCAGTAATCCTGCCTTCCACCTGCGGTCGAATATTTTTTTTACCATTAATCATTAGTAAAGATATGTCGTTCTTATCATTTCTGTTGGAAACATAAGAATCATTAAGTTTCTTTCGATAACTCCCATCAATATAAAATTTAATATTATGCCAATTCTCAAAAGTAATCGCAGGGATTTCAATTGTGGTTTCGCCAGTGGGGATTTCTAATTCTTTGATGGTTGTGCCTGTGCTGCCATAGGATGCAGTCATTCCTATCTTAAGATGCCTTGCAATTTGAGTGTTTTTTATAATTATTATCAGTGGGACGAATGTTGATATTCTCTTCGGTTCAGGTTTGATTATTGAAACCTCAATGCCAATTTCGTCATCATAATTAGCCGTTACCTTGTGGGAGAAAGC
>CAMZKK010000232.1 GCA_947311175.1 uncultured Planctomycetota bacterium
AATAACGTAGACAGTAAAATTTAAAAACGATTTTAACTTAACCTATTGCTAGACAATTGGTTATACTATCTTTTACCCGTTAAAATCCGTAAAAAATAAAAATATTGCAGATGGTGTAAAATATTATCGATAAAGATAAGCCGAAATTCCGTAGTTGAAATTTAGAATTTAGAATTAATAATGAACAATTAAGGAAGCTCTACGAGCGATATTTATTGTTCGTTGTTCGTTGACATTACTAAATATTTCGCACTGAACCGGCTTGCTTTAATACGGTTTTTGCAAAAATAGATGACTGATTCGTGTGCCATTTTCCTTCTATTATTGTTTGGAGTTTTGGTATGGCCAATGAGCATAAATCAGAAAAAGAAGTGCCTATAGAATCATAAATAAGTGTTTCTGTAGGTAACAAATTAATTGCATAATTTCCCAAAGTTACGATACTGATGTGGTCAGGAAATAAGATAGATTTTTCATTTAAAATTTTCGCAAGTTTGTCAGCATAAGAACGACTTGAGGTTACAATCGCCGTTACTTCTGAAGATTGAATTTTTTTTAAAATTTCTGTCCCGTCGTCATTCTTTCCCAAAATGGATGGAACATGTGAATAGTATTCGTAAAGTTTGAATTCTTGCATTGCCTTTTTATAGCCGAATTTTCTAAGGGTATGCGATGGAGAGTCTTTAATTCCACCATAAAAAGTTATTTTTTTATGACCTTTTTTAAAAAGATATTCAACCGCCGTAAACCCTGAAGCGTATTCGTCAACCAAGACTGATTTAACATTTGTTCCAAATGAGTGATTTCCTATGGCAATATTTGGGATTCCTGCATTATTAAGCCTGAGCACCTGGGTGCGTACGGATGAACCGAGAATAATAACGCCTAGAATATCTCCGTTAAGAATTGTTCTGGGAATTTCATTGCCATCGGAAGACACAAATATCATTTCTATTTCATCTTTTGCCAAAACCTGTGAAATTGAATTTGTAATGGCTAATAGATAAGTGCTTTCCCAACTAACAGCATTCATCAGGCAAGCTATTCTTTTTATCTTCTTCTCAATTGCAGGTAATTTAGTGACAATTACCCCCAATCCCTGTTTCTTTACCAGCACCCCTTCATCAACTAAAGCCTGCGTGATTTTTCTAATAGTTGAATGACTAACGCCATAAAAAGCGGCCAATTCACGCTCGGGTAGTAAAATATCTCCAATTTGGAATTCCCCATCGATGATAGCAGATTTTAATTTTTTTAATACTGTTGAAAAGAGAGTCTGATTTTGACTTTTTAAACCTCTATTTTTCATTATAGTTTACCCTTAGTTTAGATTTTAATTAATTGTTAAAATAAAGGTTCTTTTGATAATTTACATGTTTTCATTTTATTAAATATCGCTCGTAGAGCATCCTTCATTGTAATTAGCATCCGCTTCCATTAGAATTCTAAAATAGATTCTGCTGTGTTTAAAGAAATGTCATTAAACCCCTTGCCTTCCTTTGCTTTTATGACAAGTCCTTTCTTTGTATTAACGATTTTACGAAATCTTGATTTTATGATTTTTATTTTCTCATCATTAATTATTAAATATGTATTAGGTTTTGCAATTCCATAAACAATGACTTCATCCTTGTTTTTTTCATGGGTTGTAAAAAATATACAATTATTACTTTTTTTCATCCAAGCAATCTGTTTGATCATTCTACTACGAATTTTGCAAAATATAGATCCGTCAACTTCTTTTGGCATATACTCCCCGCTATGTGTTACGCTGTCTATTAGCGTATCTGTCAATTTATTATTTAACGTCTTTTTCAAAATTCTAAAATACAATTTTTTAGATTCTTTGTCAAAAATTTGTAAATATTCAAAATCTTCAAGTCCCTCTCTAAGCATCTCTAAACGAACGGAGGGTAAAAAACCTCTGTTTTCTTTATTGGGATAAACCCGTTTAGGGTGTTCACATACCCACAAATGCCCTAAGTCTTCAGATCTAACTCCAGAACTTTGCGAGGGAGAACATGTCCATTGTAAAAGACCATCCACTTTATTGTATTTTCCCCACCATATCAATCTTCTTGTTCTTGTCGGATTTTTTGTTATTTTAAAAAGCCTTGCCGGATTATACCCGAAGAGTCTGTCTCCTCTTTTGTGTAATTTATTTATAAAAGATTTATTTATGAGCGATGCAGAACAGATATAGTCTTTTATGTATCCATTGAGGGGAACATATCCGGCAAATGCAAGTCCAAACATACTAGCACGAAATCCGGATTTGTTAACGAGTTTTGAAATTTCTTTTAATTCCTCAATATGCTCAATATATGGTTCATCCCAAATAATCGCTTGAAAATAATTTAAAATCCCTTTTTGTTTTAGATTCTTTACAATTATTTTCATCGTTGCTCCATATTTTTCCTTAAATTCATTACTGATGTTATTTACCCCAAAAGAACCAAAGGTTTGATAAAACTTATTATTGTGTCCGCTGACCAAATATGTGTAAGGTGCTTCGAAAAAGTTCACATGACATTTTTTTACCAGGTAATCGACCTCTTTATTAAACTCTTTAAAGCTCATTACCGGCTTATTGTCATCGAATGAAAGTTTTGGTTTTTTGCGAATATTTCTTGTGCTAATCCGATGTTCCCCAAGCTGCTTACTCCACAAACGCCATGTTCTATTTGAATACTTATTGCCTCGTGGCAAGCCTGTCATAAATCGGAATGAAGGCATCATTGGTAATGAAAAAGGATAGACTTCACATGTAATGGGAATTTTTATTTCTTCGGAGTCTACATAAATTGAAATAGTCCCCATATATATACCTGGTGAAGTATTATTGGAAATTTCTATGGTTCCCCATATAATTCTATTTTCTTCCTTTTCTAATTTGAATTTTTTCTGAATGCCAAGTACATCGGGAATATAAAGTCCCTCATGAAGAATGTCCTCTAACAAATTAAGTTTGTATTTTAATTGCAATGCCGAATCATTTATTGAAATCAATCTACCATGGCGAAACGATATTTTCTTAATTCGTTTTTTCGCTGAGAGAAATATCTGAAAGGGTTCAAAGTCGTTTCCGGCTGAAATAATCTCTATTCCTTTACTCTTTTTTATCGACTTCATTATGTTAGAAATATTTTGAAATCTCCCTACTTTAACAGGGATGGGTGCTGTCCATAATGATAAATTGTCATTATCATCAAGAAGTTCTGCGGTATTATCTTTCAATTCATAGAAAATTTTATCAGACTTAATTATTTTTAAAATTGGTTTTCTAATGATAATTCCTTTTTTGGTTATACCCCTTAGTAGAACATCGACCCTCATAATATTTTCAGCATTCATATATTTTGAAAAGGCAATGCGTTTCCATTTGTTGGTAGGGGGCACAATTATATATCCTGATCTGAAACCTCTGTATTTTCCATCATTGTAAATCACTTCATATTTTACATAAAAGCGACAGGCTCCATCAGGGTTTTTAACAAATAGTGTGGTTTCATAATTACCTGATATGTGGATTTTTATACCCTGTTCTAATCTGACATCTTTGGGATATGCATAAGAAGTAAGCTTAACACAATTTCCCTGTCCCGAAAATTCTTCAGGGATAATGTCTGCCTTACCATTTCTGACAACCCATTTGTTAAAGATTGGACTCGAAGTATTTGTCTCAATCTTATTGTCAAAAGTTGAATCGGCAAAATAATTCTTTTTTGAAAGTTTTTCTATAAATTTAGGTAATCCTTTTCTGTATGCACTTTTGGTGGCATTTTTAAAATCAATTTTTGATATTACCTTGTTTTTAATAATCAGTTTTTTGTTTTTTGTTGAATCCAAATAAATTTTTGGAATCTTTCCAGATTCTGTAGATATTATGAGATAAGAATATCTTTTATTTAATGGAGATGCCTTAAAGAGTTTTTTCTCAATCCCTATAACTTGGATTTGATTTATTTTATAATTCAGAAGCATTGGTGATTTGTCACCGGCTTTATTCTCTGTGTAATTATAAAATATATTTTTCTTAGGAGACAAGTAATATTCATTTCCTAATTTTTTTCTGCCGGTGAGGGCATTGTTGTCGGCATATAGATAAACACCTTTGATGCAACCTGCGCTTGTTCCTTTTTTTGACTTGAACACGAAATA
>CAMZKK010000233.1 GCA_947311175.1 uncultured Planctomycetota bacterium
AAGATTTGACTAAGAATATCTAAGGCATAAAGGTCTTTGTTGTTAATCGTGACTGTATGATGCCCCATCATCATATAGGTATTTGAAATATTTGGAGATTCTTTCTCTGCCCATTTTAGTGATACTTGTCTTGCTGGTGTAGGGATTATCGGATGATTTGGGATACCTCTTTTGTATTCTGAAAATTCAGTAGCTACGGTGTCAATTACTTCATCAATATTTATATTGCCAACAACTACGACAATTGTATTGTTAGCGACATAGTATCTACGATAAAGTTCTAGCACTTGAAGTCTGGTAATCTTTTTGAATAAGTTTGGGTAACCAATAACCGGTGTGCCGGCTGGGTGAGATGGAAACATTGCTTCTGCAAGTAACTGATAAATTTGTCTGTTTGGATTATCCTGATTTTTTTTTATTTCTTGAATTATTACTCCACGCTCTCTATTAAATTCTCGACGGTTAATTATGCAATTTACCATATAATCGGCAAGAAGGTTGATTGCGGTTTTTGTGTGTTCCTTTTCGGTTGTTATAAAATAAGCGGTATGGTCACGGGTGGTGTAGGCATTTGAATTATTGCCAATGGCTTCAAGAATTTTTTTGCTCGCAGTCTCGGTTCTGGTTTTAGTAGTGCCTCCTGAAATTATATGCTCAAAATAATGAGAAGCACCACTGCCAAGCAATTTTCCTTCGTAAATACTGCCGACCTTTACAAAAACTTTTGCCGAGACTGCTGGCGATGCCTTGTTTTCTTTGCAGAAAAGACGCAGTCCATTATCAAAGATAATTTCGGTAATTCCCTCAGCGTGTTCTATTTTTCTATCTATGATTAATTCTTTGGACGAATGTTGGGTTGTTTTTTTTGAAAACATACCGGCAGTTGCAGTGTTGATAAAAATCGAAAAGATGAATAATGTTATTAATAATTTTTGCATAAAATACTCCTTCGTAATTAAAATTTCATATCGCTAAGTTGCTCACCTTTTGCACCACAATATTCGGCAAAGAGGTCGAGATAACTTTTGTCTATATGGTTTTCTGTTTTAAGTTCAAGCTTAGTCAAAACCCTGCAAATATCTTCTTCTGTTTTGGCTTCAATTTCAATAAAATCGCCAAGGTTTGGCATTTTATCCAATACTATTTCGCAATTATCAAGTTCAAAGGTATGTCTCATTTTTTCATAATACCATGATTTAACATATCCTAATTGGCTGAATATCTGCATCATATTTTCAGGTGAATCAACAACACTTTCTAATTCAAGCCGTTTTTTAAAATTACTATCTTCGTATTTACCTTTGAAGGTTATAGTGCTTTTTTTTCTGGTTGTTCTTAGCCTTAGCAGGTTGTGGCTTTCCTTTAGTTTGTGCTCAACGGTGTCGAAAACCCAGTTTTTTTCCTTTATATCGCCAAGGTCTTTTGCTCCTAATTTCGTAAGTTTATTAGAAATCTCATCTCTACTATTGATTTTTAATTTACACTCTAATTCTGTATTCATTTTATAATCTTACAAATATCTTTGAATGCACTGTGCTTTGAATCAATCAATCCTTCATAAAGTATGCTTTCAACCGGAAGAATGGTTGCTCCGGCATCACGCATTCTTTCAATCGCGATAGCTGTGTGATTTGAGTCACGGCTCGCAATAGCATCTGCGGCAATGAAACAAGAAAATCCTTGTTCGATTAATCCGAGTGCGGTTTGGGTCACACAGATGTGAGATTCTATGCCACAGAGGACAATTTGTTTTCGCTTTAATGATTTAAGATTTTCTGCAAAGTCTTTACATTTCGTGCAAGAAAATGTAGTTTTTTCAATCCGCAAAATCTTTGCACCAGACTCTTCTTCTTTGTTGATAGCATCTAAAATCTCTTGTTGAGTATTTCCCAATCCTTTTGGATATTGCTCACTAAGGATGATTGGTGCTTCTAATTTACTAGCACCTTGCAACAGCTGGATTGTTTTTTTGACAACAGCGTCGCCATTGCATATCGCTGGCAATAATCTTTCCTGAATATCAATAACTACAACAAGCAATTCTTCTCGATTAATCAATGGCATACCTTAATCCTTATCAACTATTATCGTAAATTTAAATCATTTGAATTATAGATTTACCAGTATCCCGGTCAAGCATAAACAAGCATAAACAGAAACGAGTGACATGCAAAGCCTCTTTGCGTGTCACTCATCCTTATTCCGAGTGCCGAGTGCCGAGTGCCGAGTTCTATGCCGTTAAATTCAACTGTGGAATTTTGGTCTGTCCTGTGTAGGAGTAGAGACACATTGTATTGCGTCTCTACGGCATTCGATTAATATGAATGGGTGACTTCGTGATTTTTGTTAAATATTATATTATTTTGTTTTGAATTATCATTCATTAACGACTAATTCAAATCTTGGATTAAATTGGTCGGAGCGACAGGAATTGAACCTGCGACCTCTTGACCCCCAGTCAAGCACGCTACCAAGCTGCGCTACGCCCCGATTAACTATTTACCATGCTTAAAAATTCATCGGCTTTATGCATGTCATCGTTGATTGTCTCTATTAGTTCAGATAGCTGAGATTTATCCACATCGAGAATTGTCCATGATTCGGCAGGTAATTCCGGTTTACCAAAAGAGCCATTGCTCCCGTAATGTTTGAGTTTACAGACATATTCGGAGAACGAACATACTGCGGCAAGTTTCTTTGCTTCCTCTGTTGAGCATTCATTTGGACGGTTTTGATTGTGGATTGCCATTGCTAAGTCATCAGCTAATTGCCATTTTTGAGAAAGCCAATAGCCTATATCTGCATAGCTGGTTTCAAGAACTTCTTTTTCTGCTACTTCAAAGGCAACTTCCTTTTCACTAGCTATTTTAATTATTGCCTGAAATTCAACCGGAGCATATTGGTCAAGAACAAGCTTACCCATATCATGCATTAACCCAAGAACGAAGGCCGTATCGGCTTCAACGCCATGTTGATTTTTGGCAATTGTTTGGCAAATTGTGGCACAACCAACTGAGTGTTTCCAAAATTCTTCATAACTAAAATGATCATCTCCTGCACCAAACATATCAAGCACAGATGCACTAAGGGCAAGGCTTTTGACGGTGTTAAATCCGAGAATAACAATTGCTTGCGAAATTGAACTAACTCGATTTGGTAAACCATAAAATGCCGAATTAACAATCTTTAGAATTTTTGCAACTAGGGCGGGATCTTGCCCCATTACATCATTAATATCTTTTGCAGAGCTGTCTGGATCGTCAATCAAATTGATTATAGTTGTAACTACCTGTGGTAATGTAGGTAAATCGATGATTTTATCAACTATGCTCTTTAGGTCTTTTCCAGCCATAAAATGCCTTTATTGTGAATTCTTATTCGGAATTTAGATTAATATTTATTATTATGTTGAAGCTAAATTCTAAGGTCAAGGATTTTATTCATCTTTGAACTCAAGAAACTTACCTTTAGGTAGAATAATATTAAATCTAGCACCAGCTTCTGGTAGGTCTTCGGCATTGATTGTGCCGCCATGTTCTTCAATAATCCTACGCACAATCCCAAGGCCAAGCCCTGTTCCTTTTTCCTTGGTACTGTAAAAAAGTTCAAAAATCTCATTTTCTTTACCAGGTTGAATTCCAACTCCGTTATCATCGACTTGGATTTTAATTTTACGATCTTCTTCAAAGGTACTAACGCATACCCATGGATTCTGTTTTTTAGACATCTTACATGCTTCACAGGCGTTTCTAAAAATATTGAGCATGACATGGGTAAATTGTCCCTTGTCGAGTATTACCGGATACATGTCATCTGCGAGATTACTTTTTATAGTTATTCCATAATCTTTAAATTCCGGATTACTGAATTCTAATATTTCTTTAAGGAAATGATTTAAATCTGTTGGCACGCTATCCATTCTCGGAGGACGAGCAAAGGTCAAAAATTCGTTTAGAGTTTTGACTACCTCGGAAATTTGGTTGGTAACCCGGTTTATTCTTCGAGAAAATTTTTCTCTTAATTTTGGCTCTAAAATTTCTATATCTTCTTCGATAAGTTGAGCATTTAGCTGAATGGCGTTGAGGGGCGTTCTTACCTCATGAACCAGCCCAGCAGCGAGTGTTCCGATGTATGCCAATCTATTGCGTTTTTCTCTTTCTTCTTGAATCTTTTTCCTGTCTCTTGACGGCATATTATTACATACCACCTCCGGGGGCTGGGTCGCTGTCAGGAGTTAAGTTTAAATCATCCTTTAGGTTTGACTCCATGATTCCTGACAATACTACTTGTGGGTCATCTGTAATAGTAAATAAATCCATATCTTCAGGGTTGATATTCCCCTCAGCAAGCATTTCTTCTTGTAGCCATTTTATCATTCCACGCCAAAAGTCTGTTCCCATTAAATAAACAGGTCTTGCCGGCATTTTTCTGGTTTGAATTAGGGTTAAGCATTCAAAAAATTCATCAAGAGTTCCAAACCCTCCAGGAAGAACAACAATTGCACTAGCATATTTTAAAAACATTACTTTTCTAACAAAAAAGTATCTAAATGACAAAAGTTTTGTTATATATGGATTTGAAGATTGTTCAAAAGGAAGTTCAATGTTTAGGCCAACGCTTTCACCTTTTCCGCCAGCCTTTGCTCCCTTATTCGCAGCTTCCATTACCCCGGGACCGCCACCGGTAATAATATTAAATCCTGCTTCTGAGATTAATTTTGCTACCTGCACCCCCATATCATAATACTTAGTGCCAGGTTTTGTTCTTGCTGAACCAAAAATACTGACAGCCGGCATAATTCGAGCCATCTCTTCGGTCCCTTCAACAAATTCTGCCATAATTCTAAAGATTCTCCAAGGCTCATCTTCTCTAAAGTCATGTCCGTATTCCATATCATTACCCATAATAATTCCTCCTTAATAAAAGTGATGTTCTACTTAATCATCTCATTATAATAGGTATATCGTAAAAGAAGATGAATAAAGATAATAAAATAAGTGTTTAGTAAAAAATATTTTTTTTTCTTGCATTTTCGAATAAAGTTGACGATACTTATTTTATGAAACATAAAAACATTATCCTATTTATTATATTTTCACTCTACAGCATAAATTCTGCCTTTGTAGCTGAAAACACAAAAAAACTCGATAAAAAACATCAGCTATTAGCAGAACTAAAAGCAGAGCAAAGCAAAAAGAAAAATTACTTCCCTTTTGAAAAAGAGGCAATGAAGAACCCAAATATTTGTCCGGTTTGTGGCAAATCATGGGATATGGTTGATGGCAAAAATATTCACGTTAATTGTCTTAAAAAATTATTGCCACCAAAAATTGAGATTCGCTGTGGTTCTTGCGGTCAATATCTTTCTACCCGCATAAAAAATATTACATATAAAGCAGAATTGATGGATAAAGATTTTTGTCCACATCCGCATGGTCCTAATAGACCGGTTTCAAATTTGGTTATATGCCCAAAATGTGGATATTCTGATACCATTGCTAATCACAAAAAAAGGTTATCTATGAAGCAACGAGCATGGGTGTTAAATACATTAGCTCCTGTTACCCAGAGAGAAATATTAAGGCTTTTACATTTAGATATCAAAAAACTTAATATTACAGAACATAATGCATATAAAATTTTTATTGACCCTACAGTTACAGGTTCACAACAAAAGTCAGGAAGAGAATTAATTATTGAGAGCGAAGTGCCGGAATTTATTAGAACGGTAAATGCTCTTAAGTTTGCTGAGAAATTTTATCCAACTAATTTTCCCATTTTGGCTAGAGATAGTTGGTATGCGGCATGGGCATATCGAAAAATTGTTGTTCAACCGATGACAAATAGCGAGTTAATGGATTCTGTCAATAGAATTATGGATATATTGGAAAAGAAGTTTCCAATCCCACCTGACCCTGAAGCACGAGTCAATGAGTTGGTGGTTTTGTATAAAGATAGTACTCTTTATCCATTAATTGATAGACAGGTTATGTTGATTCTTATGAGTGGAGATTATTTACGGCTTGGATTTAGGTCATGGGCAAAAGATTGTCTTTCTTCTGTGGTAAATACAGTCAAAAATGATTCAGCTTGGGCAAAATTAAAGGCAAAAATTGGTGACAAAAAAGTAAAAATGCAAAGAGCAATACTTCGTAAAAATGCGAAAGAACGAATGTTTGCTATAGATAAAGAAGGTGTTTATCTCAAAAAATCCGCAGAGTATTTACGCAAGGCATTGATTGTACATATTAAGACCAAAAAGGTTTTTAAAATTGATGAAATCCCTGCTAATGTATATTTGATTGGTGAATTTGAAAAGAGATTAGAGCACTACGGTAGAGCTTATTTTTGGTTAAAAGCTGCGTCAAAGATGCAACTACCAAATAAAAAAAGTGGGGCTGAAATATGGGCAATGGGAGAACTCGACAGTATTCGTTCTGCCGTGGGAAACAACCCGATAAACCCTTCTTCAAAAACCGACAACGCTATACTATCAACTCTTGCAAAAATGGTTCATTTGTCGAATCAATAATCTAAAAAATGAAAATACTTGCTCTTGAACCATATTATGGTGGAAGTCACAAGGCATTTCTTGACTTGTGGGTTGCTTATAGTGTCCATAACATTAAGATACTTCATCTTCCCGCAAATAAATGGAAGTGGCGGATGCGGCATAGTGCCGTAACATTTGCAACTCAAGTTAATGGCTTTTTTGAAAAAGACAACTGTTTTGATGCTGTTTTTTGCAGTGATATGCTAAATCTTGCGGAATTTAAGGGATTAGCTTCTGCTTCTGTTGATCGCCTTCCATCTGTTTTATATTTTCATGAAAATCAATTAACCTATCCTAATAGAGTTGAAGATTCTCGTGATCTGCACTTTGGATTAACCAATATTATTTCTGCACACGCTGCTAATATAGTAGTATTTAATTCTCACTGGCACAAAGAAGAATTTTTGAATGCAGGTAGAATTATTGCAAGGAAAATGCCAAATAATTATTTTGAAGAGATTATTGATGCAATTGCAGTTAAGAGCATGGTTGTTTATCCGGGAATTGAAGTTAAAAATGCTGATAAACAAGCAACAAAAAGGTCAACAGATTACCTTAATATTCTTTGGGCTTCTCGGTGGGAACATGATAAGTGTCCGCAACTATTATTTTCTGCATTGAAGATTTTAGCGGCAAATGGCGTTAAGTTTAAAATTTCGGTTATCGGTGAGCAGTTTTCCGAAATTCCTAACGTGTTCAAAGTAGCCAAAGAGGAATTTAAGGATAATATCGAGGCTTGGGGACATCTGAAACGAGATGAATACTATAGGCGTTTGGCAGATGCCGATGTCTTTGTATCTACCGCAATTCATGAATTTTTCGGAATTTCTGTGGTTGAAGCCATTGTTTCTGGGGCTGTTCCGGTTTTGCCAAATAGATTGGCATATCCAGAGGTGATAGGGGTGGATAAGTTTCCTCGTAACTTAAAATATTTTTATGATGGAACAGCAGAGGGACTTGCCCATAAACTACAAGTTATGGCAACAAGAAAAAAAGATGATGGGGTTTTATCCTTAGAAAAAAAACTAACTGACTTTATGAAAAGATATGAAATTCAAAGAATTGTAAATGAGATGGATGAAATTTTTATAGAAAATTTGACAAAATGTCGATAAATATTGTATATTATATTGGCTCTTTTTTTATTATATGAAAGCAATGGTAATGAGCCTAAATTTCGTAGTTGATGCGAAATTTAATTGTTAATTCTAAATTCTAATAGCAGAATTTAGGGTGAAGGGAGGTGTATTATGAGAGGTGGCTAATTATGACTTTAGATATTTTGGACTGGTGA
>CAMZKK010000234.1 GCA_947311175.1 uncultured Planctomycetota bacterium
ATGCTTGCTAGCTTGGAAATGACCTTGAGTAATAAACTCATCAAGCTTGACTCTAGGATATTAACTGCTGTTCCTTCGGCGTTATCTTGTCGAGGTAGAATAAATCAAGGAGCCAAAAGTTTGATTTTTGTTGATAGAGATGGTAATTTGTTCTCAATTAACGGGGTAGGGGGTAACAGATGAAAATGCGAACATATGTAATTTTAATGATTTTTGTGTTATCATCGTTCGGTAATACTGCGGAATATCCAGAAATTTTTATTCTTAGACAAGGTGATAAAAATGTAGCTTTTTATAATCTCAATCATGTCCGGTATCGACTCATTTCTATCTTTGAAGCTGAAAGTATCGAGAAAGGGGTTCCGGTTGCTTTTTCATTGAAGATAGAGGACGTCGGCAACCAAGAAGATATCCTTTTTTATGGTGCGTCAAATTTAAACATAAGATTTTACCTTGCAGAAGGGGTAAAATTCCCGACTGAAAAAACAGGCACAAATGTTGTTGTTGGCTGTCTTTTAGGAAATAAAAAAAATAGCTTTGTGATTAATGTTGTAAAATCTATGCCGGATGATTTGACACTTTTTGAACAGAAAAAAAAAGCGTTACTAGCAAATAACAATACTGTCCCCGAAGATTATTTGATGTTAGGTGATTGGATTGATATGGCAAAAAAACAATCTCAAATAATCGAAGAGAAAATATATCAGAAATATATTGATGACAGTACTTGGGCATACGAAAAAGCACTAGATATGAGCAAGAAATCAATCAAACCAAATCTAGTAAGTGTCAAAAGGTTTGCCATGCGAATGAAGAAATTTGTGAAGAAAATGGGTGATGCTCCAGAGGGTAAGGCCTCGGCTATTGCTTCATCTCTGTATCGGGATTTCGGTAAAAAATATCCCAAATTGACAAAGTCATTAAGTTATAGTGAATATTCAATTTCAGAGATAAAAGATTCTTCTGCTCAGATGTTAGTAATCATTGCTGAGATGTATGATGAAATTCTGTTAAAAACCGAATCTTCTAACCAATTATATTTTTCAGCAGCATATATTTCACCTATGTTGCCAGCAGTAAAGAAAAAAATGATGGCGATGGGATTGGTCTTATTTAAAAATAGATGGTTAACTAAAGAAAAGTTAAGCGAGATTAAAATTGCAGAGGCGCAAGAGTTTAAGGACAAAGCTATAGTCCAAAAAGAATCATTGAAAAACAAGAAAAAGTTGATTGTGAAAAAAGCTAAAGACAATGCCGGCTTGGGAGTTGAAAAAGCAATCATCGATACAGATTATTTATTGGCATTAGACAATGGTTTAGGGTTAAAAGAATTGGCTCAGGGGCTGGATGAAATGCCAATTGAGGGTGCTGAGTATGCGATGTATCAAATGGCATTGTGGTATCCTAAAGAATCAGAATCTATCTTTATTTCAATTATTCAAAGCAAAAGTAATAACTTAAAAAAATATGCTGCCGGACTATTGTGTTTATTAAATATAGAAAATGACAATAAGTTGTTTGAAATGCTTTCTGTCGAAAAAGATGGAGGTGTTTTGGGTGATTATATTGATGTTTTGTGGTATGTATCGAAAGAAAATAGTTTGCGGAATATGGTTGATATTGTAAGAAATGATAAGTTGCCAAAACAGGCTCGCCTCAAAGCTCTTGCATATTTAAAAGAAGAAACCAAGCTTGATTATGGGCTAGATCCATTTGTGTGGAAAATGTGGTTGCAGAAAAGAAATAAATAAATCTAAACGTCAACATTGAGTAGATTAATCGCGAATACGTCCTTTTATGTCTGGCATTGTTTCCGGTTTGCTCGCATCCCAAATTTTACTTTCATGGTCTTGAGCGGTAACATTTTCGTAGATACCTTTATCTCGTCTTACAAGTTTTGCGAAACCCTTTGACTTTAGTTCACTGTCTCCGGTAGGCGTTGATACATAAGTGTTTGCAACTATCCTGTATATCTCTTTTCCGCAATTTGGACAAATAGTCAATGAGTCTTCTTTTATTGACTGGATTTCCGTAAATTGTTTTCCTAACTTACATCCATTGCCTTCGTGTTCGTATAAATATTCTGGCATTTTTATCTCCTTGTTATCTTCTATTCATTAATGGCAGTGTTTTGTTTGTGTCTTTTTTGGCAGTTTTTATCTTACCGGTTTGTGTTTGTTTTTTTGCAATTTTCTCTGCTGCCTCTTTGATTTCCTTTTCTGTCTTAGGTACGGTTATACTGTTAATTATTGGAGTTACCGAGGTTTGAGATTTTTTTGAAAGAATTGATTTAGAAAGCGCAGGGATTGTTATTTGTGCGATTTCTCTCACTGTTTTCTCAGCACTGACAACATATTTCTGATGCGAGATGTCTCGTTTTGCAAATATGCATTTCCCGTCTTTTACTCGGTAAACTTCCGTGGCTATATCAACACCGCTAGTTTCTGCAAACATAACCTGCGCCGCAAGAATTGAGAGACTAATTGCAGCCGACCATAGGCTAGGGACACTTTGAGCACGGCGGAATTCAGTAACTTGTCCTCTCACAACATAATCAGCCCCTTCTTTTTTTCCTATCTTTATCGCCTCAGCAGTTTTAATAAGGTTCCCATAGCTAACATTTCCAAGGCTTGTTCCCAACCTTACGTCAATCTTGCCACGTTTTGCCAGTTCCATTCCAAAAATACTGCTCACTACCGGACCGCCACCTGTTTTGTCAATTAGGTTTATAGGATTGTCTTTTTCATAATAAGGAAGAATCAGTACCTTTGGGCTTCCTTTGCTTGGGTTTGGTATGGTAACGGTGGTGGCTGAATTTCCTTTGAGAAAATTGTTCAAAATGTTTTTAGATGCAAGTTTGCATTGATACTCTCTGCCTCCTCTAGCTCCTGGCGCACCTGCAGCACTATAGCTTTCACCAACAAAAATTTCTGCTTTTTTTCTAACATCATATATTCTAATAAACAGTCCTGCCCTGGGAGGGATACTTGCAGCTCTAGTTTTAACAAACGAGAATATTTGTCCGCAAAATACAATATTACAGTCATATTTTTTGGCTAACCTGAGAACTTTTGCAAGGGAATAGTCATAGTTCGATGGCGATAATTTCGGCATAATGACAATTGTTCTCGCAAATTTTTTGTTTTTTCTTAATTCATCAACAAAAATATTTCTAGTTATATCTTTTATATTGTCAATTGTATTTGCCTTTGTTTTGTCTGTAAATGTTCTTGAGTCCAAGAACGGGAGAACTAGAAGTTTGTCTGTTCTTTTTACTCCAGCATTTTCTTTTTTATAGGCATTTATACTGCTACCGCAACCTGTAATTAGTATACATATAACCAATGGAAGAAAATATCCATTCAGAATTTCTGTTATTTCTTTCATGGCATCCCCTATTTTTTTTATAAAGCTACATTTGTAGTAATACAATACATTAGCGTATTTTGTGGTCAATCATAATTTTTTAATATGGTAAAAAACGATTGCATTCTAATTGTCATAGTTGTATAGTGTTGATGATCTCTATGGTTTACGTGATGCACAAAGTATTCCTAGAACCAATGTTCTTTTACCCTTGGGAGCTTGAGCACAAGCCAAAATAACGCCTTCTTTGGAAGGACTATTTTGACCTGATGAAAGGTGCCCACCTTAAAATTTGGGTTCAGGAATCTTAGCACACGATTCTCGTGGAGGTCACTTTTTAAGCTAAATTTAGATGGGTCTTTTGGAAATTTATTTATGGATATTTCTAAAAATAAATTGCGAAAGAAGATAGGTTTTGAAATAGCCAAAACATCGACAGAACTGCGTAATGCTCATGATTTGAAGATATGTAGTTATTTACAATCTAACGATATCTATAATAAAGCAAACAATATATTGCTTTATTATCCACTAGGTGACGAAGTTAACATAATACCAATCTTAGAGAATATTATTTCTCGTCCATCGCCAACATTGTATTTACCAAAAATTCAAACAGATACAGATATCCTTACCATTCATAAAATCGTAAATCTTGAGTATGAGCTTAGTGTTGGGGCAATGGGAGTGATAG
>CAMZKK010000235.1 GCA_947311175.1 uncultured Planctomycetota bacterium
CCTCGCACAAGCGGTATAACATTCCGCAGCAATCCGTTCATTCCAATCATGAAACGGAGCAGCTCCTTTTTGCGGTTCAATTATTCCCAGCCATGGGTTCTCTCTTGGCGGTTGATAGAAGTGCCCATGAATGCAGATATAGTGATTCTTGTTTGTCATATTTTCACCTATTATGATTTGTAGAAAGATATTTAACTGCCTCGTCAAAACTATCAAAAACAGTAAGGACTTCATTTAAAGAAAGCAATTTTATTAAATTCTTTATTTTTTCATTAGCGACCGCGACCACTACCTCAACCCCTTTTTTGGAATTTTCAAGAGCCAGTCGAGCAATTGAACCAAGAGCAAGTGAGGAAAGATAGTTGCACGCACCAAGGTCTAAGATTACATTGCCATCAATATCCCTCATCAAATTGCAAATTTGATGAACCGTTGCCGAAGCATCTGAAATTAAAGTTGTTCCGCCAAGATGAATTATCAATATATTTTTGGAATGAACCTCTCCCCAAACAATATTTTTTTCCAGCTCAACTGAGTCGTCCTGCCACTCACTCAATATTTCATTTAATTTATCTTGTTCGAGTTCCTTATTGCTCATTTTTTACCTATCATTAAAGACTTATTTTTTAATTGATAATAACCAATTATAGCAGAAAGTGAATGTTGAACATAATCTATTCTTATCTCATTAACCCTTCGATTAAAAATAAATGCCGTTCGAGTGTTCTCGTTTTTTGTCATAACTGCACGAGGAAATCCCCCACAATACTGTCCGGTTTTAATTTGACTACACAAAAGAAATCTTACTCCGGCATCTATATTTTTTAATATTTCCTCTCTATACTTTTTTCCAATCCCTTTTGTATTTGCCAATGCTAACAATCCTTCAACCCTGGTAGCGGATGGGCAAACTCTACTATCAAGCATAAATGAGCCGACAAGGGAGTTGTTTTTAGATGCCAAGATTTGACCGTTTTTTAATATTTTTCCAACCTCACAGGCATGACTCAAAATTAAGGACCGTTTCTCATTGGTTAATTCCTTATCATCATCCCAGTGTTCCAAAATTCTTTCGGTTGCTAATAGTGCCCAGTGATCAGGAGGGTAGATAGAACTTCGTTTTCTGGTTTTTGCCAAATAAAGCATTCCGCAGACCGCAGCATTGAACCATCGAATATTTTTATCACTCTCGTATCTCAACATCAAGCCATACATCGCCTCTCCTGGATAATAAAGAGAGTTAAGTTTACTATCTTTACCCAACCCTCTAATGTATTTTGAAGCAAAGGATCCGTCACTATTTTGCATAAAAACAATAAACTCTGCCAAACCATCAAGAATAGAACTATCGATAGCGTTCGCATCTATAGTCTGTAATAGACTAAAAGCAATGAGCGACAATCCTGCCCCTCCTAGTTTCGCTTGTGAATCACCATATATTTTGCTTTCGGAACTATGACTAAATATGGCGAGTTTATTTTTATCTATGGATTGGATGCTTTGTTGCAAATAGTCACTTGCCTTCATAATTGTTTTTTTTACATTTTTATCAGGAAAGATTTTATAATAAGAAATCAAAGAATAGATAGCACCCGCATGCCTTAAAATATTGTATTTATCTTTCTTAATCTTCTTATCAAGATAATTGCGATAAACAAAAGAGCCATCGTCTCGACAGTTTTTCACCAAATACGAAGAAGCTTCTTTTGCCGCTAACGAAAGTTCCTCGGAGAGAAAACTATCTATTTTGTTTTTGGTAGGATGATTTAATCCGCAAGCAGTAAAAAATAAACAACCAAAACAGATTGCAAATAAGGAAATATACCTGTGTGCCTTATTTCCCATCAATTATATTCTTTACATACTTTCTAACCAATGGACTGGAGTCATTTTCGGCAACTCTAAGTAATATATTTTTGACTTTAGATGACCCCGCGTATGGCTTTAAATTATCTACCGCAGACAACCTTACACGCTCATTTTTATCCGTTAATGCACGTATTGATTCATTTACATAGTATTGAACATTAATTCGCTTCAAGGTATTAATTGCCAGAATACGAACCTTGCTTCTCTTATGCTTAGCAAACGGAATAATATTTTTTATCGACAGCTTATCCTCTGCAATAAATGCCCTAAGAGCAGCAAGTGCCTCTTCTTCATCGTGTGGAATTTTGGCATATTCACTACGAATATCATTTTCATAAATAAAATCATCAAGTTTTTTTTGAATAGCGATTGCAGCATTAGTGCCTTTAAACATCATTAAGTATCTTTTATATACAAAAATATCTCTCTTGTTTTTTAATGGTGGAAGCTCATTGCTTGCATTTTTGGCATCTTTTTCAAAAGCCTGTGCCTCAAGTTGTCTCATCTTCGATTCTATTTCTTTTAATTTAAGCATTACAATACCGGCCTCTTTTGTTCCTTTAAATTCTTCAACAAATTGCTTCATCGTTTCAATCTTAGCAACTGCGGGAAGCTCCTTAACTTCCATCTTTAGTTGATTTAATCTAATTGCCGGATTATTTGAAGGCTCTCTTTCGTCAATGACCTCTAATATCTTTTTATTTGTTTTTATGGGGTCAGTTTTAAATTTACTTTTATGCTTATTTAAAGGTTTATTTTTTTTAGGTAATTTATTTTTTGTTATCACCTTGTTTTTGGACTTTGATTTTATTGCGGTTGCCGGTATTTTTTTATTTTTATTGTCGTCGCTGTTATTCATAAAAAAGATTGCCAAAGCAATCAATAGAACAATCCCTCCACCCCCAATAAAAAACATTGAATTATTTTTTTTGTTTTTTTCTGCAATCTTTACTCGCGAATGAGAACCACTATCAACCCTTGCGCTATGAGAGGATTTGGGTGGACCGGCATGTCGAGGATAAGTATGCTTTTTCAGAGATTCAAGATCTTCTATTAAATCTTTGAAGTTTTGGTATCTCTTTGCCCTATCTCGCTCCATCATTTTTTCTAAAACATGAGCTGTATTGCCATCCAAATCCTTAACTTTAGATTTTATTGGTTCCGGTTTTTCAGTTATGTGCTTTGTCATAATTACCGCTGCGGTTGCGCCGTTAAACGGAGTCTCTCCCGAAAGCAAATAATACCAACTAGCACCAAGCGAATAAGTATCAGCCCTTGAGTCAATATCATGCAATCCTCTTGCCTGTTCCGGTGAAATGAAATGGGGTGTACCAATAGCATGACCAGTCTGAGTAAGCTCAGTATCAGTTTCTATTTTTGAAATCCCTAGATCACACAGCTTAGCTGTCCCATCATTGGTAATTAGAAAATTTTCAGGTTTTACATCTCGGTGAACAATCCCTGCCGCCGATGCATGCTCTAAGGCATGGGAAATTTGAGAAACAATTGATAATGATTCATCTCGGCTAAGCTTGCCTCCTTTAGATTTTAGATATTGAGTTACAGACGGACCATCGACCAACTCCATTGCAATCCAACAATAGCCATCAGCTTCGCCGGCATCAATCCCCTGGACAATATTTGGATGATTAAGTTTGCCTGCTGCCTTTGCTTCTCTAAAAAACCTCTGTTTAAATTCAGGTTTTTCTACCAACTGAGCAGGCATAATTTTTAATGCAACTTCTCTTTCAAGAGTTTTCTGGACCGCCTTAAAAACCGTACCCATCCCACCTTGACCTAATTTGCCAATGATGTGAAATCCTGGAATTGTTTTGTTGGTAAACTTTTTTGTCATGCTTTTAATCGCTCGGAATAGAATTTACATCTGTAATCAAGATTATTTTGTTTTTTGACTGAATAAGAACTTTTCCTTCAACTTGAAACGCATCGCCCAATTCTAATTTCTTTAACTTCTCAATAATATCATCTTTGCCTTTTTCAAATATGGCAAAAATACCTTCGAGATCGGTATTTTCATTCCGTAGAACAAACCATTTCTTACCTTTTATGTCTTTAATCTTACTTGTTTTTGAAGATGGAAATTTGGTATGACCCCGATAAGTATGCGTGAATGTTGCCATTTCCCCATTAAGTTTTTTTATTTTACTTTGCAGTTCTTGTTCTGTTGTAGATATGATGCCGTCATCTTTTTTAGCCACTTTTTCAGGTGATTCTTCACCATCGCTATTTTTTCTTTCAGTTGCAATAATTTTATCGACAATTATAGCGGCTGAATCTTTATCCCAATCTGGAAACTCTACAACCCTTCCGTAAACTTTGATTTTTTCTCTATATTTGAGAGTCTTGGCTAATTCATAATATCTTACTTGGCTTTCTTTGTTAATATAAAAAGTTAGCCTCTCTCGAGAATCTTCAACAACATATAGCCTTGCCCATTCTTCATCAGTTATTCCAGCTCGTGCAGCAAGTCTTTTCTGTAACCTTTCCAAGCTCCCGAATCGTTCATCAAGTATAACTTTGGAATTAATTTTTTTATCGTAATCCAATTTAATATCTGCCAATTCATCCTTTTTGTAATCAGACAAATTGACATCTTTTTCAGCAACTGTAACAAAATTATAAAATGGCATAATGTCATTTATCTTTATAATATGTCCTCGCCTGTGTCTTGATACTTTAAATGGTTTACTCACAAATCCTTTAACCAACATTACTTGCTCAGGAATTATTTTTTTAATTCTCTTCTTAAAAAGTTTTTTATTTATACAAAAAAATACAGGTCTATAACTACCAATTGTTCTGATAATAAAAATATAACTTCTTCTATATTTCTTCTTTACTATTAGAGGAATATCTCCTTCTGTATCATATTTCATAGCCACTTTAAAAATTAGTGTTTTCCCAGCATTTTCTCTAATATTTCCATATACATCTTCCCATTCTTTTGCATTCTTTCGAATATCAGCAGAAATACCCATTGAAATATTAACTGTTAAAATAAGAATAATAAAAATATTTATTTTATTTTTCATAATTTTACCTTCAAAAAGCCACACATAAACTAAAACTACTTAGACCATATAATATTCAAGAACGAATAACTTGCAATATATTTCTGTTTTATGTTAGGCAATCTTCTTTAATTTATAAAAATTCGCTCATTGTGAGATACCGCTCTATTTCCCTTATTATCTACTGCTGAAATGTAATAACGAATATTTCCTGCACCGGCAGGAATTTTAACGCTATAATAATTGCTAACTACAGCCGGAGCGGTTTGACTGGGATATGCACCAAGATTGCTCATTTTTAATTCCGAACTTCCGCCACCAACCTCAGTAAGATGGATAGTCACATCTTTAATTTCGGATATATCATAAACAAAAGTCTGAATAACTGCATCTTTCTCGGCATCAATCAAGCAGTTATTTCCCCAATCCTTACCTCCGGGATTTGCAGGTCTCACCCATGGATTGAAAATCGTAGGAGAAGTTTTGTCATTACCGGAATTTATCACTCCATCTATTTCATTTTTTGCCATCTCATACGCTGCATTGAATGCATTTGTAACCTGTTTGTCCCAGCTGTCTTGTCCCGTCCAATACCAATAGCAACTAGTTTCTGCCGTGTAAAGAAGGCGATACAACTCTTTCAATAATCCATCATCAACATCATTATCATCCAAGGTATGCACCATATTCTGGAAAGCGGTAAGAACAGCCCAACTATTCAAATCTGGAGAATAGTCTTTATCCGCCCAGCTAAACCACTTTGTAAACAACGGATCGCCATTGTCCGCACCTGCCCAAGACCCTGGTTCAACGTGAACAATATTTGATTGATCAACCGGAAATTTATGAAGATAATCTTGAGCAGTTATAAGTTGAAATTTAGGATTATTTTGGCACATATTTACCAATCCACCGGTGTTTGAAGTATAGTAACCTTCAGCCCCACCACCATAGTTATCACCGTCAGAGTGAAGAAGAAAAAACGGTGGATGCTCGGGATCATATGTTGAGTCTTCTATCATTTTATCATAAATTTGCCCCATAACGCTTTCATATTGTAATGCACCATAACCACCTCTTGCATCTTCATTTCCAAGATACCTCTCAGCCGGAATTCCAATTATTTTATGACGATTTCCTTGTTGATCCGTATGACAAAGAATACATGGTTTTAATAAAGTAGGTGAGATCTTACTCGCTGCCCAAATATTGTTCAACTGCAACCAATCATCTTGTGGAAAATTCTCCTGTTCAGCTAAATTCGGCGGAAGCATCCCCTCCTCAACTCCTGCATAAGGATAATCCTTACATGCTCGAAAATGATGGATGCTATCATAAATCACTGCTTTTATTCCGGCACTATTCAGGGCAGGAATCATATGCGGATGAAAAGCAGTTTCCGGTGGGAATAAAATATCACTCGCCTCAACACCAAAAGTATCTCTAATAATTTCTCGATGCCACTCTATTTGACCAATAATGTCTCTATCGGGAATTAATGCCATCAAAGGATGACAATAACCAAATGCTGTAAAATCAACCCTTGGATTGCCAAATGCCGTCTTTTGAGCAGCAATCTCTCTTAACGAATTTTTCCACTCTGAAAAACAGCCACCACAAAATCCCTTTTCTTCAGCTCGATTAAGTTGCTCAATCAGTGAACCTGACCAGCTGGTAGAAAGCCCCGCATGAGAAAGCCCACCATTGATATACTGCCAAACAGCGGTAGGAATAAAATGATTATACGCCCCGCCACGAGTTCCAAAAATCTCATCTTTTTCACCATCCCAATATTCAGGATCAGTGGAATTATAAAATGGTTGGTGCATATGTTTGTGAATGCCAAAATAGATAACCGGTTGATTAGAATTCCCTACCTGAATATGTGGCTTAGTCATCTCTTCTTGTTTAGTTGCCGGTTCTTTCTTAACATTTGAACATTCTTCTTTTTCCCCCACACAAA
>CAMZKK010000236.1 GCA_947311175.1 uncultured Planctomycetota bacterium
AATCTTTTGAAGTGCGGCGAGATTTTTTTCATCTACCGAATAAACCATTCTTTCTTGAGCTTCGCTAATCCACACTTCAAAAGATTGCCGATGAAGAAGGAGTAGAGATGACGGTGATTGGAAAATTTACCGGCGACCACATGCTACGCCTCAAATACGATGACACTTTAGTTGGCGAAATAGAAATGGATTTCCTCCATAACGGAGTTCCACAAATTGAGCGAGAAGCAATCTGGGAAGAAACAACCGAAATAGAACCTAACATTGAAACAAAAAACAGTTACAATGACGAACTTAAAAAAATCCTTGCGGCATGGAATGTATGCTCAAAAGAATCCATAATCCGCCAATATGATCATGAGGTGCAAGGCGGCAGCGTAATCAAACCACTTGTCGGAATAGAAAATGACGGTCCAGGAGATGCGCAGTCATTGCCCCGATTCTTGGCTCTAAGCGGGGACTTATCTTATCGGTTGGCGTAAATCCAAAATATTCAGATATTGATCCATACTGGATGGCAGCAAGTGCAATTGACGAAGCGGTTAGAAACTTAATTGCGGTTGGTGGTTCTCTTGAAAAATGTGCAATCCTTGACAATTACTGTTGGGGGAATTGCGATAAACCGGACAGACTTGGCGGTTTGGTAAGAGCATCAAAAGCATGTTACGATATTGGCAAGTATTACGGTCTGCCGTTTATCTCGGGCAAAGATTCACTCAATAATGAATTTGCAACCTCAGAAGGAACAGTATCAATCCCAGGAACATTATTGATTAGTGCAATGGCTGTTATGCCTGATGTAACAAAGGCACTGACAATGGATTTAAAAGAAACCGGTAATTCAATCTACATTATAGGAAAAACCTATGATGAACTCGGGGCAAGCCACTACTATGAATTGTTTAATGAGCTTGGTAAAAATGTTCCACAAGTTCGCAAAGAAGATGCTTTAGCACTATTCAATGCCGTTAGCTTGGCAACAAGCAAGTCTCTAATCAGGGCAATGCACGACCTCTCAGAAGGCGGCTTGGCAGTATCTGCTGCTGAAATGGCATTTGCCGGTGGACTTGGAATAGAGATTGATATCAACAGAGTGCCAGCCGAAGGCAATCTATCAAGCGACAAAATTTTGTTTAGCGAATCAAACAGCAGGTTCTTGGCTGAAGTAAACGAAAAAAGCATGGCTGCTTTTGAAAAAATATTAAATGATGCAAATGTATGTTTTGCAAAAATCGGAGAGGTCACAAATAGTAAATCCGTTACTATTGCCGATGACAAAGATGCTTTAATCAATTGTGATATTGCAGAACTAAAGGCATCATGGCAGAGACCACTTAAATAATAAAAAGGATAAAAAAATGGCAAATGTTAAAACATTAGTTATCAGAACTGCTGGCACTAATTGTGATGAGGAAACCCTTTTTGCTTTTGAACAAAGCGGAGCAAATGGAGATTTGGTGCATATCAATAATTTAATCGCCGGGGAACACGATCTTGCAGATTATCAAATCTTAGCAATCCCCGGGGGATTTACCTATGGTGATGACGTGGCAAGCGGTAAAGTGTTTGCAATTGAAATGGTAAATACCATTGGCGAAATGATTCAAAACTTTGTTGATAAAGGCGGGCTGGTTATTGGTATCTGCAATGGTTTTCAAGTCCTTGTCAAAACCGGACTACTTCCTGATGCAAAATTTACCGATAGCGATGCACGCAAACTAACATTAACCCACAATGACTCTCATAAATTTGAAGACCGTTGGGTTTGGCTTGAAGCAGATGAAAATACCAAATGCGTATTTGTAGAGCCTGGCGAAAGAGTTTATTTTCCTTCTGCTCATGCTGAAGGAAAACTCGTTGCCAAGACCCCAGAAGCAATAACCGAACTCCAAGAAAATGGGCAAATAGTATACCGCTATATCAATGAAGATGGTAGTTCTCCATCATATCCAGCAAATCCCAACGGAAGTGTTGATAATATTGCGGGAATTTGCGATAAAACAGGAAGAATTTTTGGTCTCATGCCCCACCCTGAACGGCATTTTCTACCAACTCAACATCCACAATAGACTCGACATGGACTAAAAGAAGAAGGAGAAGGAGCTGCCATCTTCAGACGGGCTGTTAATTATTGCAAGTAGTCAAGAATAATAATTTGCTTTATTTTGGTTTTTACATTAACATTTCAAACAGTTTTTGTTATCAAAATTAGTTTTTTTTCAAAATAACGGTGAGAATTTATTGTGGATTATACTAACAGACAATTTGGAAAATATCGAGCTACCGTTAGACTTGCAAGAGGTGGATTTTCTGAAGTATGGAAAGCAAAATCTACTCAAAGCAAAGATAAAAAAGAATATGCCATTAAAATAATGGACAACAAGGCTGCAAAAAGGCAAAAGGTTAAACCAGGTATGTTCAAACGGGAATGGAAAATCGTTCAAGAGCTTCAACATCCAAACATTATCAAGTGTATCGAATATGGTGAACTTGAAGGAACACCATTTATTGTAATGGAGATGTTTAATGGCTTTACAGTTAGAAGTGCAATTGTTAACAACAATCCTGTTCTCAAAAAATATGGAAATATCATCGTAGCAAAGGCAGCGCACGGCTTAAAATACCTCCACTCAAAAAATATTATCCACTGTGATATAAAACCTGAAAATATCTTAATCAACAATGAAGGCATGGTAAAAATCATCGACTTTTCTCTTGCCAAAACCAAAAACCAAAGGATGCTTTCATTTAGTAGTAATATAGAAGGAACCCCTGCGTATCTCGCACCGGAGCAATTATTAAAAAAGAAAGCAAGTAGTGCAAGCGATGTTTATTCATTAGCGGTAGTGATATTTGAAAATTTTACCAGAAGAGGAATGTATATCGCATCTACTGAAAATGAAATAATGAACAAGATACTAAAAGAAAAGGCGCCTCGAATAAGTAAATTTAACCCTGATATAACCCCCGAACTTGACAACATAGTCGCAACGATGCTAGAAAAAGATCCGACAATGAGACCGAATATTGTTATAAGTGGATTGGTAAATAAATTGGAAGCAATTAATGCTTATATTTAAAATAAACAGTGTCCGAATCGGACATCAATACATCTTTATTAAATGAGAGATAGATATGACAAACAATAACCATGTAATGGATTTCTAAGCACCGTTAGAAGATATCCGTAAACGGGTAAATGAATTACGTAAAACAGCCGAACTTAGCAATATAGACATTAATCATGAAATTGAAACCATGGAAGAACAGCACATATCAATGGCACGGCAAGTTTATGCAAACCTTACGGCATGGCAAGAAGTACAGATGGCTCGTCATCCAGACATGCCACAAACTAGAGATTATATCAGAACGGTTTTTTCTGAAT
>CAMZKK010000237.1 GCA_947311175.1 uncultured Planctomycetota bacterium
ATACAAGCAATAGCGACTGCTCCACCTAGCGAAACAAACCATTCTTTGGCTACATTCTCACCTTTAGTCTTTTTTTTCGTCATGATTGTCTCATTTAATTCAAATACAATTTAAGGGTGAAAGGATATTTATGTTACTCATAATTGTCAATAACATATATTTGCGTAGTTATTTCTTTGACATAGGGTATGTCGATTTGTTCAATAAATATCAAGTTGCAATAATTTTTGGATAGTTGAAAGAATTATGAAAAAAAATAAACCGAATGACAATTTTGATGCGTCTAATAATACAGAAGAAACATTTAGTCTTGATGACTTGCTAAATAAATTTGTAAGCAATCAAGATGAAGATGCATTTGAAAAATTGTTTGCGGAAATTGGCGAAAGATTGTTTTCATTTATTTTTCGTTATATTGGTAACACCGCCCAAGCTGAAGATGTTTATCAGGAGGTATGCCTCAAGGTTGCAATGAAAGCCAATACCTATTCACATAAAGCCAATGTGGCTTCTTGGATTTTTCAAATAGCTAGAAATACCAGTATTGATGCGATACGAAGTAAAGGACGCAGGCCAACGGTTTCTATTGACGGAAATGCATCGCAAGCAGAAACAACCATCATTGAGCTTGTAAATGACAATGAAATTAATCCTGCGGAAAAGGCAGCACAGATTGAATTAGCAACAAATATCGCTCGTGCTATTGACAAATTGCCAAACGAACAACGGGAGGTTTTTCTCCTAAGAGAAGATGGTGGCTTGACATTTGAAGAAATAAGCAAGATTGTTTCTTGTGGTAAAGAAACTGTTAAAAGTAGAATGAGATACGCCCTTGAGCGTCTTCGTAATTCTCTGGGAAAAGAGGCGCAAAATTATGGATTGCATTAAAACAAAAAGTCTCATAACTGAATATCTGTATGACGAGATTGATAAAGATTTGGCTCTTCTTATAGAGGAACACATTGCTAATTGCGATGAATGTCGCAAGATTTTTAACAGCAACAAACGTGCATTAAATGCCTACCGCTCAATAAAGAAGACAACACCTGCAAAATCCTTTGTCAAATCCGCGTTATCTACAAGCAGAGATGCTCGACAAAACGCATTTAAAGCAGGAAAGGCATCATCAATCACAAAATTAGAACCTTATCTTAAATATATACGTCATCCACTTTTCGCAGCTGCTTCTGTGGCAGTGGTTATAGGAATTGTTGTTATTAATAGTTGGGAGACAGATGAAGAATACCTAAAAAAGAATCAACTTCCCGTAACTATTACGAGCAATGAAATACCATTACTTGGCGAAGAAAAAGCAAAATTACCACCAATTACCGATACAGCAAAAAAAGCAAAAAAAACAATCTCTGCCGAAGTCTCTCAACTTGTCACTAAGGCAAAAAAGAAGATTTCAAAACTTGAATCCACTGACAGCCTTTCTATTCCAAAAGAAGAAACTATGGTCACTACAGCGTCAACACAGGAAAAGGTATTGCCGAAAATTCGCAGAAGAGAACAACTCCAAAATGTTGACTCTATCGACATCGAAAGAAAAGAGATTCCATCTAAACCTACTCTTAAATCACAAATGGCACTTAGAGCAAAGGCAATTACAACAAATAAAAGATTACTCGCAAGAACAACAAAACAAAAAGAAATCAAGAATAAGGATAACAAGATTTCAGCAAACAAAACTACAGACAGCCTTGAAAACAACGACAAAGGGCTTGAACTGCATATAGTTAATAATCTAAAAAATAAAGATAAACCCCAAAAAGACAAGGTAGAGACCACAAAATTCGCTGACGATACTATTGAAAATGTCAATGGTCCGGAGATATCAGGATTTGAAGAAGAAGAAGCTGATGTAGTAGAAGATATTCCAACCGAACCGGAAGATATTTTAAAAAAATCATTTGAATTATTTCAAAAGCAAAGATACAGCGATGCCTTGTATTATCTTGATGAAATCCCAAACAATGTTGGGAAAAACGAGCTAACAATTGCCGTAATCGAATTAAGAATATTATGTCATAATATTCTTGGAAACAAAGAAGAAGTAGAGCAAGGACTTGACATTCTTACTCACCTTAATCCAGCATTTGGCTCAAGACTGGCAAGGAAAATCAAAAATTCTAGAATTAATATTGATGGAAAAGAAGAGATAAAACCAATCATCCCTATCAGTAAACTATTGCAAACCAAGAAGTAATCAATCATGATGCCTAAACAGGATACCGAAATTGTAATCACGGGATATGGGGCAATTTCTGCTTATGGGTGTAATGGGGGTGACGGAGCTGAACAGTTAATTCAAAATGTAAAAAAAAAGGTTTCTGCATACGGCGAATTAACTCTATTTGAGATTAAAAATAATTTTCAATATGTTGCGGAAATTGATGAGCTTGATTACCAAAAACATATTTTCTCAACCCAACCATATTTGGACAGAACCACTGCAGCAGCTTTGATTGCTGCTCGCTCTGCCCTTGATAATTCTTTAAACGAATCAAGAATCAAAGATAATAAAGCATCTCGTTTTGGAATTAGTTATGCTTCATATTGGGGTGCGACAAATAGCATTGAAAAATTCTCTACGCCAATCAATGCCGGCAAGCCACGATTGTCGCAAGGCTTGGTTTTTGTCCATAGTTTTATTAATAGTGCCGCAAGTATGATTGCCCAAGAATTTAATCTGCAAGGATTTTCAACCGTATCTTCCGGTAGTCATCAATGTTCAGCCATTGCAATCAAAGATGCAATCTCGGCAATTACGAGTGGCAGAGTTGATGCAATGTTGGTTGGAGCGTCTGATACAATTAATGAATTAACCTATAATCACCAAATCAATAATAATTATTTTACTAAGGATGAGATTTCAAACCAAACTCATTTTTTAGGCGAAGGCTCTGCATTTATTGTCCTTGAAAACAAAACAAAGGTCGATTGTCGTAATGGTAAATATCTTGCGTTAATAAATAGTATCGAAAAAAAAATAATTTCTCAAAACCAAGTCGATGAAACAAAAAAAAGAATCAGCCTTTATGGTGACTGTTTTTCAGCAAATCCGTTTTTTGAAATAATCTGTGCTATTTCAGGAAAACAAGAGGAAATTGTTATTGCTCCCAAATCTCACAGTTGTAATTTGGGAATAACAATGAAGGTGCTTTAGCGATATTTTCATCACATCAAATATCGCTCGCAGAGCATCCTACATTTTTAATTTTTAACTGTTAATTATGATAACTCGCACGATGCCATAGACTGTTTAACCAACTGAGCAAAGGTTACTGTTCCGAGAATTTCGTCGGTATTTTTTTCCATCTTAAAAAATAAAGAAACAATGTAATTATGAACCGGTGAGTTCACTTCTACCTCATGGACATCGAACGGATCTTCTCTAACGGCACGAACCACATCAGCGATACTTAGACAATTTATATCTTTTGCCGGCAAGTAATTATCATCACCTAATTCAACATGCCGAAGAATATTTTTTTGTATCAAGGTCGCAACAATCTGTCTTATCATATAAGGAGGAATATTTTCAGCATCGGCAACTTCATCAATAAGTCCATCGGCACATTTTCCTTGATGGTGATATATTGCCGAATGAAGAACAGTTTTTACCGCAAGGTAAATTCTGGTTGTCATCCCCCTTTTTTCTAATTCTGCACGTGCTGCAATATCTTTAAAATTTTGCATAACAAAGGAGATTTCCGCTCCAATAATTATAATTACCCAAGTAATCCAAAGCCACAACAGTATAAACGGAAATGCAAGGAGCGGTCCATAAATACGAGTGTAATTAGCCCCAACATACAATGCAAAAATTTGAAATCCGAATTTTGCCAACTCAAACAATATCCCACAAAAGATTCCACCGGCAAGAGCGGAAGTGAGCTTAACCGGAGTATTCGGCAACAAATAATAAAGAGCTGAAAATGCTATTGCGGTCATCATAAATGAACTTAAAACCGAAATTGTCTGCTCCCAATTTCCGCTAAGCTTCATCACCTGAGAGGTAAAATAAACAGAAAAACTCATCAAAACCGGAACTACAATCAAGGTAGAGACAAAGGCTGCAATACGATTTAGAAATGGTCGTTTCTCTCGCACCTGCCAAATCGAATTAAAAAAATTCTCAATTGAAGCGAGCAAAGTATAGGCGCTTAAAAACAAGACAACAAATGACACTCCGGCAATAGTCCGAGCATTTTCCGCAAAGGTACGAATCGAGTCAATAAAATCTTCCTTGCCGCCAAAAGGAGGAATCCTATCGACAATGACCTTGATGAAATTTTCACTATAACTAACAGTTTGACCATTTGCTGCATCTGCCGATGGCTCAAGCATAGCCACCACCGAAAGCCCGATTGCCAACAAAGGAACGATTGCCAATAATGTCTTATACGCAAGAGTGGTAGAAACCGTCCATGTATCTGGTTTAAAAATTGATTTCCAAATAACCTTAAACATCATTATTATTTTCATAATTTTGATACGAGCCTTGTCAGCATCTGTTAAATCAGTCAGGCTAATATCTTGTTTTAATATTTGACGAATCTCTTTAAACGGATTAGTAATCATTAATCAACCTTTGCCATTATCAATTTATATAATTCTTCATCAGGACTAAGAGCTGAAACATCCACCAACACCTTAGCAATTCCACCTTCCTTGATTTTCTGTTGCACAATCTCTGCCGATGAATCTCCTTTAGGAGTAAATTTCATTCCGGCAAGAATTGCATCAATAATATTTTCAGGTTTTTCGCCACCATCAAGAGCTACGAGTGCTGCCCCAATCAATCGATCACGACGGCCTAATTTTCGAACAGGATCACCACCGCAACGAGCTGTAGTATCACCCAATTCTTTATTGGTAAATCGATGCAATAAATCTTCAATATGGTTATGATAATCTTCTTCCTTGAAGTTATGTTTTTTTATCAAGGCTCGTCCTGCCTCCCAGCCCCCTGCCCTGACCTTTGCAAGAATCTCCTCATCGGCAATTGCTTCATAGACAAAGGTATAACCCTTGATGAAGCCAAAATAACTTGCCATGCAATGCATACAGTTGTGACAAAAAAGTTTTCTCTCTTCATAGGCGTGAATGTCGTCAATCGGCTCAAAACCAACAACCTCGGGAATCTCATTTTTAAAACCCTGCTTGGCAATTGGTAAAACCCCAAATTTCTCAACCCAAACTGCAATGGGGTCATCATGTTTCTTTTCTTCAGTAATTACCGGAATCATTCGTCCCACCACCGACTCAACCAATCCTACTTTTTCGTTTACAAAGTCGATTGCACTGTCATCAATTTCCGCAATAATTTTTTCTCTTAAAAACTTCGCACTATCGAGCAAGTTTTCACAAATTATCATATCTATCCCGCTATCTGCCTTTGCCCTCTTTTCCAATCCACGACAAAGTGCCGGCACTATATACGGAATGGCATTCACCCCAACTGAAGTTCCAAGAATATCTGCTCCGGCAATTGCTTCTGCAACCGCCTCAATATCATTACCATTAATGGCATCGACATTTTTGACCGTAAAGGTATCAGCCCCGTCGCCAACAATATGAACATCAAAAGATTTCCTTTTCTGTAATTGAGCAACAACCTCCGGTACCACATCAATATAAATAATCCTCCAACCGGACTGCCCATAAAGATGTCCCAAAAAACCTCTGCCAATATTGCCTGCTCCAAATTGAACCACTGTTTTCATTGCTATCTCCATTGTAAAAATTCAAGGCAATATATTAACCCGAATAAAAATATTCATCAATATAAATATTATTGCCGAAATCATAAATCAGGCCAATTGCAAATTAAATCATCACTCACTTTTTCCTTGTTAAAAAGCTATTTCCTGTTATTAATATTAGATACAATATTTCTAAATTCCGTAGTTGGAATATAGAATGAACAAAGAAGGAAGCTCTACGAGCGATAATAAAATGAAGGTATTTTCCTTTGCCCATTGAGTGTTTGTGCTCTGACAGTAAAGAGAAATATAGCCGATGCAAATTATCAATCGCCTTTAGCGATAGCTAAAGCACCTTCATTGTTCTTTTAATTCTTAGTTTTTAATTAAATTCCGCTGTATGTGCCATTTTCGAGCATAACTACGGAATTTAGGATAATTATCACTTAGAAAGGTATATTATGGGTTATCCATTTATTGATACATTAAAATTTGATGACAAAGGACTCATCCCTACGGTTTGTGTTGATTACAAAACAGGTGAAGTATTGATGGTTGCCTACATGAATAAAGATAGTTTAGAAGAGACGATGAAGAAAAGAATTTGCACCTTCTGGTCTCGCTCTCGCCAAGAACTTTGGCTAAAGGGAGCAACTTCAGGACATACCCAAGAGGTGGTAGAGATTAGAACCGACTGCGATAACGACACCTTAGTTATAAAGGTCAAACAAAACGGTGCTGCTTGCCATATGGGGTATTATTCTTGTTTTTACAAACTCATAAAAGAAGATGGTGAATTAGTTGAAGATGGAAAAAAAGTTTTTAATCCAGAAAATATTTATAAACAATAAGGAATTAATGATGACAAAAAGAATAAACCAAAATGTAGTGGATTTACCAACAGCAAAAATAAAAGAAGCAGTTAATAAATTACAGACTCCTTTCTTTATCTATGATGAAAACAAAATACGAAAAAATTGCCAAACCTTCTCCCAAACCTTTGCTGACAAATTTCCCGGATTTGCTCCGCTCTTTGCGGTAAAGGCAAACACCAACCCTGACCTCCTAAAGATTATTTTCTCTGAAGGTTTTGGGGCAGATGCCTCAAGTGAAGCAGAGGCATGGATTGCCCATAAACTCGGACAATGGGGAATGTATACCGGCAACTACACCAAAGAAGATGAATTTAAATTTGTCAAAAAATGCAATTTAATGATTAATCTCGATGACATTTCAATGTTACCAACCCTCAAAAAAATCGGGATGCCGGAGTTTATCTCATTCCGCATCAATCCGGGAATCTCAAAAGGTGGAATGAAAAGTCTATTCTTCGCCGGCCCTGATGCCAAATACGGTGTTCCGGCAGAAGGAGTTGTTGATGCCTACCGAAAGGCTAAGAGGATGGGGGTAAAACGTTTTGGAATGCACACTATGACCGGTAGTAATGTCCTTGACGAAAAATACTTCCCGGCAGTTGCCGGTAAACTTCTTGACCTTGCCGCAGAATTAAAAAATAAATTAAAGATTGACCTCGAATACATTAATATTGGCGGTGGGTTTGGGGTGCCATACAAACCTAATGAAAAAAGCTTAGACCTAAACAAGGTCGTAAATGGTCTCAGAAAAGTTTTTAATCAAAAATGCAAAGAACACAACATCAAAGAACCAACTCTGATGGCAGAACCAGGTAGGTGGATAATGGCTGATACCGGTTGGCTGATTGGTAAAGTAAATGTAATAAAAGATTCATACAAAAAATTTGCTGGAATTGATTGCGGAATGAACGACCTCCCTCGTCCAGCCATCTATGACGCTTATCATCACATCACCGTCTTAGGTAAGTCATTAAAGGCAAGGCAAGAAAAGATTAACATTGTCGGAAGACTTTGCGAAAACAATGACCAATTTGCCAAGGAAAGATTATTACCAAAAATAAAAATCGGCGACCATATAGTTATTCACAATGCCGGTGCCCATGCCTATGCAATGGGGCATAATTATAATAATCGCCCACGAAGTGCTGAATATCTAATCAAGACAAAGGGTGGATTTAAGAAAATTCGTCGAGCAGAAACTATCGAGGATTTATTTAAGACAACCAATATTTCATAAATTTTTGGCATTAACCTAAATTCAAAGGCTAAGGTATGGACGACTCAACAAAAGACAAAAAAGGCAGAAATGAAAACCTTAACGCCGAACTTAATCAAATTGATGAGGCAGATTACAAAGTCATTGAACAAGCAATAATTCGTGCGGAGAGAATTGCTGCGGTCAGCACCTTCGCTGGTGGCATTGCCCACGAATTCAACAATATCCATACCTCGATAATTGGATTTTTAAGCATTGTGCTCGACAACGAAACCCTCAATACCTCGGTCAAGGAGAAATTAGAATATGCCCTTGCCTCTTCATATCGAGCAGCAGAAGTGACCAAAAGGTTGCTTGCATTTACCGTCAACAAAAAAGCGGAAAGAACTTCAATACAGATTAAAGACATCGTCGAAGACGCTCTTAATTTAGTAAAAAACAAATACGAATCAGAAGGAATTAATTTTCAGGTAAACCACAAGACTAGGGCAAGTTTATTTGTTGATAAAGAGCAACTAACACAAGTTGTCTTGAATATGCTGATAAATTCTCATCACGCAACAGCTGGTAAAGGCAAAAAAAACATTGCGATAACAACCGGCATTGAAAACAATACCGCATACATCAAGATTAAGGATAACGGCTGTGGAATCCCAAAAAATGAAATAAGTAAGGTATTCACTCCTTTTTTTACAAAAAAAGGAGAACATGCAGATTTCGATGCACCAATGGCAAAGGCTAAAGGTGTGGGCTTAGGATTAAGCATCTGCCAAACAATTGTCGATAACCATGGTGGCGAGATAAAGGTTTCAAGCACTTATGGAGAAGAAACAGAATTCACTTTATTATTCCCAATTGACGAACATCGCTCGACAAAATACATCAGTGGAATATACAAAAAATTAGATAAAATAATTGGAACAAAGGTCTTAATTCTTGATGATGAAGAATTGATATTAAACCTTGTCAGTCACATTCTCGGCAGAGAAGGATGTCTTGTCACTGCGATTGACAGTGGAGCCGAGGCGTTAGAATTATTGAAAAAAGTAGATTTTGACATTGCCCTCATTGACTTACAAATGCCAAAAATGAATGGCATTAAGTTTATGCAAGAGCTTGATAAGCTAAAGCTCAAAAACTCACCAATCAAAATTGTATTAACCGGCGAGGTGACTGATGAAAATTCAGAAGAAATTGATGAACTAGATGTATTTACGACAATTAGAAAACCATTTAAGGTGGCAACTATTTATAGAACGATTGCGAAGGCAATAACTAAAAAAAATTCAGACAACAAAAAATGATTAATCGGCTGAACATTTGTCATATATTTTAATCCATAACTTGAAAGGGCAACATTTTGTCGTGGATGTGTAGTCATAGAGGAAAGAATGATTTTTGTAATTTAAGAAAAGAAAACTGTATTCCCGGCAGTAAAAAATGTGTGCTTGAGGGCAAGGTTACATTTATAAATGAAGAAAGAAAACCTGCAATAAAGAGAAAGAAAAGAAATGCCTAAATTTACTGCAAAAACTGCTTGCAAACATACCTTGTATGAAAAATCAGTGCAATGCGTAGGTGCTGATATTGATTTTGTTATTCGAATTTTCAAGAATGAATTTTCTCGGCAACCACGAATACTCAAAGAGGATTTTTGCGGAACATTTTCCGCAGCGATAGAATTTATAAATCGCAATAGACAAAACTTCGCGATAGCAGTTGATTTAGATAAAGATGTCCTTACTTGGGGAAAACAACATAATCTACCACAAGCAAAAAGAAAAGAAAACATCACCATCATCAATGATGATGTAAACAATGTCACCGAACCAAAGATTGATATTATTATGAGTATGAATTTTAGTTACTTCATATTTAAAAAACGAGAAGAACTAAAGCAATATTTCAAAAATGTTTTTACTTCATTAAAAACCGAAGGTGCATTCGTCTTAGATATCTATGGCGGTAGTGAGGCACAAGAGCAACAAGAAGAAAAAACCGAATTTGACGACTTTACCTATGTATGGGATCAGGGTGATTTCAATCCCATAACAAATGAAGTAAAAAACCATATTCATTTTGAATTTCCCGATGGCTCAAAAATCAAAAAGGCATTTTCTTATGACTGGCGACTATGGACACCACAAGAAATTGTTGAACTTTTACAAGAAGTCGGATTCGCCACTGCCGATGTCTATTGGGAAGGATGGGATGAAGAAGAAGAAACCGGTAACGGAATATTTAGAAAAAGAAAAAAAGCAGAAAGTATTGCCGGCTGGATTGCATATATTGTTGGGATAAAAAAATAAACACAAATTGAAAGGATTAAAATGAGTGAAGTATTAAATAAAAATATATTTTTGGTTAAAGAGCATGTCGGGATGTTTAAGGCGGCTAATAATTACGATATTTATGACCCCGAGAGCAATCAGATTATAATGGAATGTCGAGAAGAAAACTTAGGCACAATCACCAAACTTCTTAGATTTACCGATTACAAAAGAATGACACCTTTTGATATAACCATCAGAACCCCTGATGGCAAACAAGTCGTAAGAATAAAGAGAGGAATATCTATCTTCCTTTCCAAGGTAGAAGTTTTTGATGAAAACGACAGATACATTGGCGGTTTTAAACAAAAGCTATTTTCAATTGGTGGTAAATTTTCCGTAATTGATGAAAATGAAACTCCGGTATGTATGCTCCAAGGCAAGTGGACTGGTTGGGATTTTAGATTTATGGCTGATGAAGTTGAACTCGCTCATGTAACCAAAAAGTGGGCAGGACTCGGTAAAGAATTATTCACCAGTGCCGACAACTATGTTTTGAATATCAGCGATTCTGTGCCAACTGATAACTCCGCCCGCAAGCTAATCCTTGCGGCAGTAATGTGCATAGACATGGTATTGAAGGAATAAAAAAAAATTAAATTAATTTCACTTTATGGAAAAAATAATGCAAAAAGACTTTTCAATCAAGACAAAACAAATATTAAACACATTTAATCTCGCAATGTTTTTTGAAATTGCCTGTGCCATCTTTGGGCAATGGTTTTATCTGATGGCTGGGATATTTATTGTAATCAAACTGATGGGGCTTCAGGGAACAATCGAACTCAACTACTTATTGATGTCTATCATCCTTGCCCTTGGTTGGGTTATTCATAAATACCATAATTCAAAATATTCAAAAGACGATGCTATTTGCTGGCTGGACCTAAATGAAGAGGCGGGTGGTCGCTACCTTGCCAAAATTAATGACGAAAAGCAAGATGTCGTTGTTTCTAAAAAAACGGTTGAGGCTGACGCAAACCTAACAAGCTATTTGCAACGACTAACAATGCCATCGCTGGTATTTTTAGTAGCATTTATTATGCCGGGAATTGAATCAACAATCAAACCATCCGCAAAGTCGGTAAGACGAAAATTACAAATGACTGAAAAAAATATCGATAAGGTGGATGAACATCAAATTGTCAATGAAAAAAGGATTGAGGAATTACAACAAGCAATTGAAAAAATAAATGCGATTGCTGACGACCGCCCCGAATCAGCAATGGAGGGAGTTGACCACCTCCAAAGGAGCATTGAAGAAGATGTTATTGAGAGAGCTAAGGAAGATTTAAAAAATCTTCAAATAGCCCGACAACTACTTGCATCCCTAACCGCCAAAGGTCAAGATAAAGAAACAATACCGGATAAAGAAAATCTTAAAAATCTCGCAAATAGCTTAAACAATGAATTAAAAAATGGTTTGGAGAGCCCTGACCTTGAAAAGGCATTGCAAAGTCTTGGATTTTCGGCAAATAGCAGTCTCAACAGCCAAACCCTTGCAGGGCTTAGCGAAAAAGAATTGAAAAAATTGGCAAAGGCATTACGGAAATGTTCGGTAAAAAGATTGAGTAATTGCAAGAGTTGTAAATCATGTATGAGCAGTCTGGCAAGCAAAGAAAAATTAAAAAAGATGCTGTCAGGAGTTGGAAAATTATCTTCACTCGGAGATTTGATGGCAAAGACCAAAGGAACAAAAGGCTGTAAACGATATGGAAAAGGTGGTATAGATCGAGGTCGAGGCGATGCCCCTTTACAATTTGGCGATGAGAAAAAGGCAAATAATCCAAAATTTAAACCAATAGTTATGGGTGGCAACGATGAATTTATTCCGGGGGTAATTTTAAAAAGACAAGCATTTGAGGTTGAAAAAATGCCACCCCCAGAGTTTAGCTTAAGCAAAAGAAGTGGAATAAAAGTAAAAGGCAAAATTATCTCAGAACAATCATCAGTCGCCCTAGGACCGGAAAGAATGACTATCGCAAAAAAATATTTTGAGTTGATTAAATAAACATGGGACATACAAATTTTTCTTTGTATGTCACATATCCTTATTGACAATTAAAAATTAACAATTAAAAATTAACAATGGTTGTGACGCTTTGCGTCGTGATGTTTATCGCAAGCGGGCTTAAAAAGTTCTTGGAAAATAATGCCCTCGGAATAAGGTTGAGGGACACGCAAAGGAGCTTTATGTCCCTCGGAATAAGGTTGAGGTACACGCAAAGAGGCTTTGCATGCCCCTCGTTTTAATAATAAGGAATACTACATGGTAAATCTAAATCAGAAAATTAAAGAGGTTGAAGATGCTTTGAATCAGGTGATTTTGGGGAAATCTGATTTGATTAGAAACTTTATAATTGGAATCCTTGCCAATGGTCATATTTTATTAGAAGGTTTGCCGGGGCTGGGCAAGACACAGATGGTTAAGGCATTTTCTCGTCTTTGCGATATTGCTTCTACCAGAATTCAATTCACACCCGATTTGATGCCAATGGATATAACCGGAGCAAATATTCTTAGCGAAAATGGTGGAGTGCGGGAGATGAAATTTCACCCCGGACCAATCTTTGGCAATATGGTTTTGGCTGACGAAATCAATCGAGCAAGCCCAAAGACCCAAGCAGCCTTGCTTGAAGCAATGCAAGAACATCGTGTAACTGTCCTTGGCACCACTCACACCCTACCTGAGCCATTTATGGTATTGGCAACCCAAAACCCAATCGAGTTAGAAGGAACATACCCCTTGCCAGAGGCACAGATTGATAGATTCTTATTAAAATTGGATGTCCTTGGTGTTGAGGCAGATGTCTTGACAGATATTTTACTAAAACTCGATGACGGCGAGATTCCTGACCTCCAAAAAATCATTACCAGAGATGAGTTACTTGATGCAATGAAACAAGTAAAAAATATTTCAGTTGCAAAACCAATTGCCAGCTATATCGCAAGGCTGGTAAGTGCAACCCATCCCAACAGTGATGATGATTTAGGAAAATTAATTAGATTTGGAGCATCTCCACGGGCTGCCATTTCTATGGCAAGGGCTGCACGGGCAAGAGCATTTATGAATAATCGCAGTACCGTTGGATTTGAAGATGTCAAAGATGTTGCTCTACCTGTTCTTAGACACAGGATTATCTTAGACTATTCTGCCAAACTTGAAGGAATAACTTCCGACGATGTTGTCAAAAAGATTATTGACGCAGTATCGGAATTAGAAAGAAATGCACCAGACTCAATCATAGAAAGGGTTGTCAATGAGACAAACTAAATTTACTCTTATTCTAACATTCGCAATTATTTTTTTGATAGCTTTCTCCCACAAGGTAAAGGCTAATTATG
>CAMZKK010000238.1 GCA_947311175.1 uncultured Planctomycetota bacterium
ATCACCAACCTGAATATTGTCATAGCCTTTTACTTTTATTCCGCATTCGAATCCTTCTCTAACCTCTTTGACTTGATCTTTGAATCTTTGAAGGTTATCAAGTCTTCCTTCATAAATCATTACGTTGTCACGGAATACTCTTACATTTCCGGCACGAGTTATGATACCATCGGTAACAAAGGAACCGCCAATATTTCCAAGTCGTGACACCTTGAATACCTGTCTGATTTCAGCGTGTCCTTGAATTTTTTCTCTTTCTTCAGGAGCAAGCAGTCCAGAAAGTCCAGCCTTCATATTCTCTACCATATGGTAAATAACATGATAAATTCTTATGTCAACGCCTCTGTCCTCAGCCTGTTTCTTTGATGATTGATCAACCGTAACGTGAAAACCAACGATGATAGCGTCCGAAGCATCTGCAAGGATAATATCTGCCTGATTGATGCCGCCAACTCCAGAGTGGATGACATTGATTTTTACTTCATCGGTAGCAAGTTCTGACATGGTTTTTTTGAGAACTTCGAGGGTTCCCATTACATCTGCCTTGAGGACAATCTTTAGTTCTCCGACTTCTGTACTCTTGAGATATTCAGTAAGGTTGTCAAGCGAGATATGAGTCTTGTTTGATAGTCGAGCAGTTCTTGCAGAGTGTTGTCGGGTTTCCGCAACCTCTCTCGCCTTTTGCAAAGAATCAACCACATAAAAAGTATCACCCGCTTCTGGCAACTCAGAAAGTCCAGAAATGGATACCGGAGTAGCTGCTCCGGCGGTTTGGATGACTTTGCCATGGTCGTCAAACATTAGTTTTGCTTTACCATAACCTGTTCCACAAAGAACAACATCGCCACGTTTTAGAGTTCCGTCTTTAATTAATATATTTGCAACAACCCCTCTGTCTTGAGTAAGTTTTGCTTCAAGGACATGACCTTCAGCTGGTAATTCCGGGCTACATTTAAGTTCAAGCATTTCTGCCTCAAGTTGAATGCGTTCCATTAGTGCATCAATCCCATCACCGGTTATTGCTGAGCATTGAATCATCCCGGTTGTTCCACCCCACTCTTCAGGAAGAAGAGAATCGTCAAGGGCAGACAGTTCTTGCATTGCTTTTTGTGGGTTTGCATTAGGTACATCACATTTATTGATGGCAATAACGAGCGATACTCCAGCAGCCTTTGCATGGGCAAAAGCCTCTTTGGTTTGTGGCATAACACCGTCATCCGCAGCGACAACCAAGACCACTATGTCTGTTAGGTTTGCTCCTCGTGCTCTCATGCTACTAAATGCTTCGTGACCAGGAGTGTCAAGAAAACAAAGATTTGCACCGCCTTCGCCAGCAGGCACCAAGTATGCACCAATATGTTGAGTGATTCCACCAGCTTCAGTGTCAACAACTCTAGTTTTTTTAATCATATCTAAGAGCGATGTTTTGCCATGATCAACATGACCAAGGAAAGCTATTACCGGTGGCCTTGAGACCATCTTTTCTTTAGCGATGCTCTTGCGTTCCTTGAACTCATCAACCAATACTTCTTCTGCGTCTTTGGCTTTTATAAATTTCACTTCTCGCTCGTTGTCTAAGGCAATTAGCTCAATAACATCTTCAGATAGAACATCGTTAATGCTTGCCATGACTCCTTGGCTCATTAGAAATTTAATGATTTTTTCTAGTTTTACCCCAAGTTCTGCTGATAGCTCACGCAAGGTTATTGGTGGAGTTAGTTCGGCAACTTGATTCTTTCTTTCTTCAGATCTTCTTGCGGCAAGGACTTCTGGAGGAACAAATCCTTCCATTCCTTCCATATTTTCTGCTCTAGCAGCAAGCATCTTGGCGTTAGGTTTTTTGCGTCTTCCTCTTCTCTTGGTACCACTTCTTCGATTTGCACCATAGGCATAACTGCTATATTTTGCAGAAAGGTTTGCTTCAGCCGGCATTGTTGGCTTGTGATGAACTTTAAAGTCTGCTCTTTTGTGCCGGTGTGCGTGATGATCTATGTCTATCTTGAGTTCTTCATTGTCGCCTTCACCCTTATTTGTGGGGAGTTCAATATCCTTTACAGTTCCCTTTTTCTTTGTTTGTTTAAATTGAGGTCTGGCAACTTTTTTGGTCGTTTTCGATTTAGTTTTTCCATTTATTGCTGTGGTTTTATTGTTTGCAGGTTTATCTTCTGAAGCGACTACTTTTCTTTTCTTGCGATAAGGGACAGCTGGGATGACATCAGAATCCACTTTTTTAGCAGTCTTGCTACCAAATACTTTATTCATCGCAAACACCATGTCTGGGGTTGCGCCTTTGAAATGGCTTTTTACTTCAAAGCCTTCTTTGCGGCACGCATCCATCAAGTCTTTACTTGATATGCCTAATTTTTTTGCAAGTTCGTGAAGTCGCATAGATTCCTTACCTAATAGTGTTTGCTTTTGTTTAAATATTAATCACTTATATATTACCATTTATTAATTAAAGATAAACCTTTAAATTTAATATTTCTCTTCTTACTTTCAAAAAAGTTAAATTTAATCGAGAATATCAATTTCATCTTCAATTGTTTCATTTTCCTCGGTCTTTTTCTCTGCTTGTTTGAGGTTTTCATCGCTACGGTTTTCAATGCCTTCTTTGGCAAAAGAAATGATTTCTTCAGCTTTTTTGTCGCCAATGCCTTTGATTTCAACAAGGCCTTCTGTGCCGACATTCAATACATCTTCAAAACTTTCAATGCCTGCAAGTAGCATATTGTTAACCATTGCCTCGCCAACCCCTGGCAGGCTTTCAATTTCATCTCTTCCCCGCTCACGGAGACGAGAATGCTCCTCTACGGTCTTGATCGATAAATCCCATTCTGTGAGTTTGCTTGAAAGTCTGACGTTTTGTCCTCTTTTTCCAATGGCAAGGGATAATTGATCGTCTGGTACAATTACGGTTGCACATTTTTTCTCATTATTAAACAAAATCATTTCGACAGTAGCGGGAGATAATGCATTCTGAATAAATATTTCATCACTTTCATTCCAGCGAACAATGTCAATTTTTTCTCCGTTAAGTTCATCTACGATATTTTTTATTCTACTGCCTCGCACTCCAACGCAAGCCCCTACAGGATCGACGCGCGAATCTGAACTAGATACGGCAATTTTTGTTCTATATCCTGCTTCTCGGACGAATTTTCTGACTTCAACGGTGTGTTCAAATATTTCCGGCACTTCTTGTTCAAAAAGTTTTTGCACTAATTCCGGAGCAGTTCTAGAAAGAATAATCATGACTCTTTGCCCGCGTTTACTTACTTCTCTGATATAAGTTCTGATGGATGAACCTGGGTGGTAGCTTTCACCAACCGCCTGTTCTTGGCGAGGAATGATTCCTTCTGTTTTTCCTAGATTAACAATAACTGCACCACGATCGATTCGTTGTACTGTGCCGTTAACTAGCTCTCCTGCACGTTGTTCGTATTCGCCATAAACAACATCTCGCTCTGCTTCACGGATTTTTTGAATCATAATTTGCTTCGCGGTTTGGGCAGCAATTCTACCAAATTCTGACGAATCTAAGAGGCGAATCAATCTATCTCCATCTAATAGACGCATATCTCCGTTAGTGCGGTCAATTCTTACTTTAAGCTCTTCAATTCCAGGATTCTTTTTTCTAGCAGCAGTAAGTAAAGCTTGTTCAAGGCTTTTGTATAGGATATCCGCATCTATCCCTTTGTCTCGATGAATACTGTCAACAAGCCGAAGCATCTCGTCATTCATTGTGATTATTCCTTTGTCTATATTAATATAATAGCAATTAAAAGCATAAAATAAAAGAGCCGACTCCTTTGGAGCCCGCTCATTTAAGAGGGTACAAGCCCTTTTTTAAAAGCAGTATCAAATCAGTTAAGTCAATAATCCAAACTGATTTATAAATTTTGACAAAACATAATATTTTGTCAAGAGCAAAACATTGAATCGTTGTGCGGAGTGAGACAGAGCAATAAATAAGAAACCGCTACAACGATCAATGTTGTAGCGGTTTTAATGTTGGTACACTGGAGAGGAGTCGATTCCGCAGGCCGGAAGCCGGAGGAACGCGAAGCGAAGCGTAGTCCGTAGGACGATGCACAAGGATGTGCATCGCAACCCCCAACCATTTAACAATTAACAATGAACAGTTAACAATGAACAGTTAACAATGAA
>CAMZKK010000239.1 GCA_947311175.1 uncultured Planctomycetota bacterium
ATCAAGTTAGGGGGAGGTCCAATCCTTCATCGTGGTGCAAATATAAATCCAGTAGTTGAAGAACTACTAGAAAAGGCTGCCAAGAAAGCAAAGATAAAGGTGCAGATGCAAGCAGAACCTAGGGCAACCGGAACAGATGCAAACGCAATGCAACTAACAAGAGGTGGCAAAGCGGCAGCCCTTATTAGCATTCCCAACAGATACATGCACTCACCGGCAGAAGTTATATGTTTAAAGGATGCAGAAGATACTGCAAAATTATTGGCTCAGTTTGTTTCTGATCTAAAACCGAATCAAAAATTTATCCCTTAATTAATGGAGAAAACGATGTCAGGCATCAGAAACAAACAAAGTAAAAAATCAGCAAAAAATTCTTCGAATTTAATCTACAAGAAAAAACCACATGCCAACGCCGAAATAGTGCAGGAGGGTAAAAGAGCCTGCCCGATTTGTGGTGAAGAAATGAGAACAGCCACGGAAAACAATCTGATCATTGATGTCTGTGATGAACATGGGGTATGGTTGGATTCTGGAGAATTGGAAAAAATAAAACTAAAAATCTCAAGTAAAAACAACAGAAGCAAAAGAAAGGCTATTGCCAAAGCCAAAGAAGAAGGTGTCAAAGATGGTGTTATCTTTGGTTGGTGGGCTTTATTCTTCTAAATCCTGCAGTTGGTGCGGAATTTAGGATTAAGGTTCAACGGGGACAACATCAATTTTTGTAAATTCCCCTGCTATGGAAAAAATATTTTCTGCCAATTCTTCGATTCTGCTGACTTTAAAGTCAGCAGTTATGTCTGAACAGACAAATGCTGGTGGGGTGGCTCGCATTATTACTTTCATTTTTTCGCCAATCTCAAACTCTTCATAAACTCGACATATCATTCCACCTTGAGAAATATTGAGAACATTGCCTCGATAGCTAATTTCGCTATCTTTCCGCAAATAATGAAAACTAAAGTCTGCATCTTTTCGGTTATGCTTTCTGCGGTTCTTTTCATCAACTCCTATTTTTTTTAAGAAGCTTCCACCCACTTGATACATATCTTTGTCAAGATGGATTGAACGCCTAACCTCAAGATAGTTTTCGCTTTTAGTTGTAGATATAAGTTTACCGTCACTGACAGGCGTGAGAATAACACTTTTTAATTTATTCCCAACCATTACCGGAATTTCTGTTTCAAACCTCATTCCTCCTTTTGAAATATCAAGAACATTTGCCGAATACATTTTGTTATCTCTGACAAATGAAAATTGCATATCAAGATTTACATCTTCTCTTTTATGTGCTCTCTTATATGCCACTTTATTTTCTAAAAATGTTTTCTTTTCTGATATTTCGTCGAGGGTTGAATTGATGTTTTTCAACAATTCTTTTTCAATCTTCAAAAAATTCTCTTTTGAAATTGAGGGAATACCAAGACCTGATTCTTCCTGCCTGTCATCATCAATTTCTTCTAACTGGTGAAACCGTATGCAGTTTTTACAAGAAAGTGCAATCTTGCCTATTTGATTATTGACCATAAACAGGTTAGAGTTTTTATGCACTTCTTTTTTGCAAAATGGACAAACAGGCATTTTGGTTTATCCTTATACGTTTACAGACTCATCGCCAATCGAAATATTTTTATAACGGCGATTTATTGGAGTTATTTCATTTTTTATAAATTCATCAACTTGACTCGGAGCAAGACCAACATAAAGATTAGGGTTAAGAATATTTTTTAACCTCTTATCATTCAAAGAAAAACTGTCGTCCTTCGCCAAACGCTCTAGCAAGTCGTTTGAGCGTCCATGTTCTTTTACCTCTGCTGCTGCTGCTTGCGAATGAACCCTAATAATCTCATGTAAATCCTGGCGATTACCACCATTTTTCACCGCCTCCATCAAGATATTTTCAGTAGCCATAAACGGAAGCTCAGCTAAAAGATTTTTCTCAATAACTTTTTTATAAACAATCAATCCATCACCAACATTTGCACACAATTCTAACACCGCATCAATTGCTAAAAATGCCTGCGGAATAGTTAGCCTGCGATTGGCTGAATCATCAAGAGTTCGTTCCATCCATTGAGTAGAATGAGTCATATAGCCATTAGCAGGCATTGCCATTACAAATCTCGATAGCGAGCATATTCTCTCTGTTCGCATAGGATTGCGTTTATACGCCATTGCCGAAGAGCCAATTTGTTTCTTGCCAAATGGCTCTTCAACTTCTTTGCGGTGGGCAAGGATTCTGATGTCGGTGGCAAATTTATGGGCAGACTCGGCAATCCCTGCCAAGGTTGCAAGGATTTGTGAATCCAGCTTCCTGCTGTAGGTTTGACCACTAACCGGAATGGATGAATTAAATCCCATCTTTTTTACTACTTTGTCGTTGAGCTTTGCTACCTTTCTTGCATCGCCGTTAAATAGTTCAAGAAAACTTGCTTGCGTTCCCGTTGTTCCCTTTACTCCTCTTGCTGGCAGGTTGTCTATTCTTGCCTCAAGCTCTTTGAGGTCAAGCACTAAATCTTGAATCCATAGTGTTGTCCGTTTTCCCAAAGTTACTGGTTGAGCCGGTTGCATGTGAGTAAATCCCAACATTGGTAGGCTCTTATGTTTTTTCGCAAAATTAGCAAGAACCTTGATTACTGCAGCCGTCTTCTGTGCTGTCATTTTAAGAGCATCTCGATAAATCAGTAAATCCGCATTATCGGTAACAAAACAACTCGTTGCCCCGAGGTGAATAATTGGAGCCGCCTTTTTTGCCTGTTCACCAAAAGCGTGAACATGAGCCATTACATCATGTCTAACCTCTTTTTCTTTTTTCTCTGCAACCTTCCGATTAATTGTATCTATAAATTTTTTCATTTCAGCTACTTGAGTTTTGCTAACAGGTAACCCTAATTCGTTTTCTGATTCTGCAAGGATTACCCACAATTTTCTCCATTGTGAAATTCTTTTTTGCATTGAAAAAAGATGTGACATTTCCTTAGACGCATATCTAGTGATAAGAGGATTCTCATAAACTTCACGACTCATATCTTTTACCTTTCGTTTTGACTGTTTTAGCGAATTTCTTCATAATTCCTATTAGTTAATTCTTTGATTTTATTTTCTCTAAGAAGTTTGACATTTTTCATCCATGAAAAAAGCTGTCGCATAAGTCCAACCTTCCTAAGTCGGCGGGGTGAGGTGACAGCTTTTGCATCCCAAAGAAATGACCACCTTGCGCCTGATGCCAACGCCTTCATCACTAATTCCGAGCTTGTGCCTTGCGGAATATTTTCATCAAATCCGCCAATCTTATCGTAGAGAGATTTTGAAATAAAAATTGCTCCACTTGGTGTTGGTAATTTTCTAAAATACTGCACATAGTTGACAATAAAAAAAACTATTCTTTCAAATACGGTTGCATTATCCAAAACAGCCACCATCGAACCAACCGCCTCGATTGAAGGATTGCGTTTAAAATCATTATTGATGGCATCAATAACGCCTGGCATCAATCTAGTATCGGCATCAAGAAACAAAACGATATCGCCAATTGCGACCCTACCTCCAAGATTTTTTCCAAAACCCATTCCTGACTTTTGCGATGATACCACCCTCACGCCAGTAGATTCAGCAACTTCTTTTGTTCTATCGGTGCAGCCATTACAGGCAACCACTATTTCCACATCATCACTATCGGTTGATTTCAAAACTGAATCAATTGAAGATTTGATTGATTCTTCTTCATTATTAGCAGGAATAACAATAGATACCACTGAAGACATTATTACTTTTCTCTTTACAAAAAGGAAACAAGAATGAGAGACCGGCAAAGAGACTTTACTATCCATCATTTTTTATAAATTGAAATAATAACAAAGTCAAATCCCCTGTCAATCACTAACCGCAAAGACAAGCGATTGTTTTATTGTTAATTTAAGTATTGCAAAAGGACGTCAAATAATTTATTTTAAAGCATATTTGATGATTATCAATCTTTAGTGATAGCTAAAATACCGTAGTTTTTAATTCGCAAGTTATGGAGCAACAAATGGTCTTTTGGAAAAAAAATAATATTGTCATAGATATGGTAGAAGAGTATTTGCAAAAAGCAGAAGAATGTGTTGGGCTCCTAAAAATCGGTTTTACTCATTATCTAAAAAAAGGACTGGGGACAGAATTTGATGCCTTTATTGAAAAAACCCACAAAGCTGAATCATCTTGTGATGATATAAAAATCAAAATTGAATCCGCAATGTATGAAAAATCATTAATTCCGGAATCAAGAGGAGATATTTTAAGCCTGATAGAATCTATCGATCAAATCCCAAATAATGCCGAACATATCCTTTACTCAATAGAAACTCAATTTTTAGAAACTCCAACTGAAATTAAGGATAAATTAGAGCAATTACTAAACATAAATATCAATGCCTTTTATGAATTGACAAGGGCAGCAAGGGCATTATTTAAAGATACCTCAAAAATCCAAACAATTTCCAACAACATTGACAAAGAAGAAAGTGCCTCTGATTATTTGGAAAGAACCATCATCCGATATATTTTTTCTTCGGAAAACATTGCACCTGACCAAAGAATACTATTTAAAGAACTTGTCGGCAAATTAGGCTCAATTTCAGATAATTGCGAAAAGACAGCAGACACCATTGCCATCATTGCAGTAAAGCGAATCGTATAATTTAGAAAGATAATAAATGTTTTCTCTAAAAGTATTAACCGGCGGACTTCTTGGTTGGTCATTAGGAACCAATGATGCCGCAAATATATTTGGAACAGCAGTCTCATCACAAATGGTAAGATGGAAAACTGCAGTAACCTTAATTGCAATCTTTACCACGATTGGTGCAGTTATCGGTGGTAGCGAAGGACTTGAAACCTATAGCAAATTATCAAACCAAACACTAGATACGGCATCTACAATTTGCCTTGCCGCAGCCCTTGCGGTAACAGCAATGACACTACTTAGACTACCGGTGTCAACCAGTCAAGCAGTAGTTGGGGCAATCATTGGGGTTTCACTTGCCCAAAATGGAATATTTGAATGGAGTAAACTTTACAAAGTAGTTCTTTGTTGGGTGGGAACTCCCGTTGGTGCAGCTATTTTATCCATGATTTTTTATCCATTACTTGCTCGACTTATCAGAAGATTAAATCTACATTTTTTTACCTATGATTATCTAATGAGAACGCTACTGATAATTGCCGGTATCTATGGTGCTTATGCACTAGGAGCAAACAATGTTGCTAATGTTACCGGAGTTTTTTATAAAGCAGGAGCGTTTGGGAAAGTTGGCTTGGAAAATAGCAAATTTGCCGCTTTGCTTTTTGGCGGAATAACCATTTCAGCAGGTGCCGTAACATTCAGCAAAACAATTATGATGTCGGTAGGAAAAAGCATTGTCAAATTAGATTCATTTTCAGCATTCATCGCAGTATTGAGTGAGGCGGTTGTTGTTCATATTTATTCATTGATTGGGGTTCCGGTTTCGACCAGTCAAGCGGTAGTAGGTGCGATTCCTGGCATAGGTATTATCAAGGGGATGAAAACCGTTAGTTTTTCTTCACTCTTTAAAATAATGATAGGCTGGATAATGACACCGATTGTTGGGCTTGTCATCGCTTATACATTATTAGGAATTTAGGCAATTCTGACCCTATCTATACTTCAACCTAAATCCCCTATCTTCGTTAATGTTTCATTAATAATTTTCCTTGCAAAAAAAATGACATAATTATAAAATTTTACTACAAGGTAGGTAAATTATTTTATTTTCCTACAAATTGGATTGGTATTTAAATTTGGAACAAACAGGTAAATTAATAATAGTCCCCACTCCGATTGGCAATATGTCGGACATAACCCTCCGGGCACTTGAAGCCCTCAAGGTTTCTGACATTATTGCCTGCGAAGACAAAAGGCGAACAGGACGCTTATTAAAGTTTTTTGAAATACCGCATACTAAGTTGGCTGGTTTTCACGAACACAATGAAATATCAGCAGCTGAAATGCTATTAGACAAAATCGAACAAGGAAATACGGTTGCCCTGTGTACAGATGGAGGAACACCTTCAATCAGCGACCCGGGATATAGACTGGTTAATGGCGCACGAGAAAGAGGACTTGAGGTCGAAACCCTCCCTGGAAGTTGTGCGGCAATTGTTGCTCTAGTTAGTTCAGGGATGGCGGTGGCAAGCTTCACATTTAAAGGTTTTCCTCCCAAAAAACCGGGAAAACTGCGAAAATTTATTGAAGCGGAAAAAGATAGTGGTCATAGTATAATTTTTTATGAATCACCGTATCGAGTAGGCAAATTCTTAACAGCTGCCTTCGAGGTGCTTGGCGACAGAAAAGTTGCAGTATGTCGAGAAATGACAAAGATGCATGAAGAGGTAAAAATTGGTACACTATCCGAATTAAGCGAATTTTATCAAAAAACTAAGACCAAAGGCGAGATAACAATCGTCATTAATAACGAATAAATCAAAACAAATAAAAAGTAAATTCTGAAAGGATTTTTTATGAAAGTTAAAATAGTTCTACTACTAGTAAGCTTAAGCATTGCTTTATGTTCAGGAAAAATAATCTCAGCCCAAAACGAGAATCCTTGGAAAAATTTCAAAAAGAGAGCCAACGTCAAAAGAGAAGTTCCAAGCTCAGCGCCGATCATTTCATACAAAAAATTTGCAATAGAATATGCAATCAGTGACGCGATGAAAAGTGGGGTTGGACTGCAAAAAGTAGAATTATTTATCACAAGAGATATGGGGCTAAACTGGGAAAAATATGGAGAAGACAGAGACAAAAAAAGTCCATTCGTTGTTTCCGTAGAAGAAGATGGAGTATATGGTTTTGCGATTGTCAGTACCGATAGTGTTGGCAACCGAGAGCGTCCTCCTTTTGCCGGAATGTTACCGGCAAGAATAATTGTTGTTGATACAAAGGCACCATCTGGAAAATTTATAACCCCTACCAGAAAAGAAGAACTTAAAGGTGAAAGCATAGCAATCTCATGGAAAGTTACCGATACATATCTCGGTAAAACCCCCATTAAACTACAATATTCCGGCAACAAAGGTCGAACTTGGCGGACACTAAAGAGTAATCTACCGGCAAAAGCAAATGTTGCATGGATTCCACCACAAAGTAAATCACCAACCTATAAATTTAGATTAATTGCCAAAGACCGTGCAGGCAATCAATCAATCATAAACTCTACCGGATTAATTATAACAGATATTGAAAGTCCAAAAGCAAGCATTACCGGTCCGGAGAC
>CAMZKK010000240.1 GCA_947311175.1 uncultured Planctomycetota bacterium
AAGAGAGAGTCAGCTTATCAATAAAGGGAGAGTCCGGTCTTTTTTCAGCAATTGGGTTGGTGATTTCAATATTCCATTTTTCCCCGTTTTCGTTATTTCCTAATACTCTAACCTCACCACCGATTTCAACAAAACAGTTTGCCGCTCCTCCCTTAATCAACTCGTTCATTGCCATATCTACCGCAAAGCCTTTTGCGATTGCTCCTAAGTCAAGTTCAACTTTTGAGTTAAGTTTGCTGATTGTTTGATTTTTATTGAGGATGATTTGTCTTCTACCAATAAGTTTTAGCTTGTCTTTTATTTGTTTAGGGGTTGGTAATGATTCGTTTTTTCTGCTAAATTTATATAGTTTTAACAGTGGTCGAACAGTTATATTAAAGGCACCACCTGATAAAATGTTGTAGCGAATAGATTCCAATAATATTTGCCAAGTGTCATTGCTTAGAGGTAATTTTTTCCCAGCAGGCAACTTGTTGATTGTGGATAATTCACTACTTGGTATAAATATGCTCATTCTTCGCTCAATATCTTTTACTTTTTTTATCGCATTTTTAATAAGCTGTTTAGCAGGTATTCTTAGATTGCCGTCATCAATAACGGCAATATTCATTTTTGTCCCAAGGATTGGTGCATAGTTATCATAAACCTTGATTCTTTTGGGCATAATTAATGAGCTGATAATAAGAACAGGGCAAATAATCAACATCGCTGTTAATATTGTTATTTTTTTTTCAATTGATAATGTCTTCATCTTTCCTCTAACTGTTTTAGCTATAAACCTAAATTTCGTAATTAAAAACGAACAATGAAGGCACTTTAAATATCGCTCGTAGAGCTCCCTTCATTGTTCATTGTTCATTGTTCATTGTTAATCTAATTGTTCGAACGATAATTTTTGATTGCTTCTTGAAGTCCGTCAGCAGCAAGGTTTGAGCAGTGCATTTTTTCAGGAGGAAGACCGCCAAGAGCTTCCGCAACATCGTTTCTGGATATGGCATAAGCATCATCTAAATTCTTTCCTATTGCTAGCTCTGTTAGGATTGAACTTGTCGCAATGGCTGCCCCGCAACCGAGGGTTTTGAATTTTATGTCTTCGATACAGTCATCCTTGACCTTAATGGTTATTTTCATCATATCCCCACAAGTTGGATTGCCAACCTCGCCAATGCCGTCTGCGTTTTCGATTTCACCCATATTTCTTGGATTGCTAAAATGGTCCATTACTTCTTTGGTGTAACTCATGATATTCTCCTATTGAAAGTAGATTATTTTTTTCTCTTTGATTTTAAAATTTTAAAAATTGCACTAACTAATTCATCTTGAGTTCCTTGCTCAAGCCCGATGAATTTTATATTCATTAATAATTCTGTGTTATCTTTGTTATAATTGCTTTGTAAGACGCTTCCCATAACCTTTATTGGGGTTTTGTTGCCGGGAGTTGCAATTGGAAATCGCAACAAATCTCCTGGGTTAATCGTTGGCTTTGGGGGTGACATTGAGATTGCACAACCACCTGCCGAAATATTTTTGATAATTCCATCACACAAATATTTTGGTGCTTTTTGATCAACCTCTTTTTGGTTTGCCATTGAAGATGCAGGGATGTGGAAAAACTGAAATAAATGATTGATTTCAGCCTTTGCAAATTTTCGAGATTTAATCTGTTGATTGAGACGCGAGTGGGTTATCTTGCACGATACAACTTCACCTTTAAATACATTTATTACCTTTGATTCAAAAAAGAAATAGGGGTCATTTTTGAGATAATGTCCTTCCACCTTTTCTCCTACCTTTGGATAAATTTTAGCATCTTTGTATTTTGGTAAAAATATTAGTAATCCGTCATGGTCATTGAGAATAACCCCACATGAATGCATACTCGGGATATTATCAAATTTTAATTTCAATTCTTCTCCCGGCTCGATATCGTTGGTATCATCAATGGTAATGGCTTGAAGGATATCTTCAATGTTATCTTCCGGTAGCTCTGAAGAGACACTGCTTATTCCCATTGTCGTTTCGTGTTTGCCGGTGTCTTCGTTTTCTTTAATTGCTATTGCAATGTCGTTTGACTCTTTGCTTGCAATTGGCGTTAAAAATAATTTTTTTCTAATGTATGTTGCGTCACGCTGTCCAATCTTTGTCGCAATTCGATTTGCAATTAAACGATCATAGACATCCATTGAGGTTATGGTATGTAGTGGATGTTTTAGATTCATACTTTTCAAAACCTCAAGAACGATAGAGCTTTCATGGGGAGATAATCTTCTTTCAAGACAGAGTGTTTCTATGTGTTTCCAGTTGGCATTCTCGCTAATTTTTTTATCTTTAGAAGATATTAATTTGCTGATAAATAAAAGTATGGACAACACAAAAACTATTGCAAGAATAACAAATGCATCGGTATTTGAAGTAACCCTCGGGGCAAATCTTCTAACTAAAAAGACAACAAGGTTGTCGGTGAGAAAAGAATTAAAAATGTTCATTTTATCCTTCCCAAGTTGGGCTCATCTCTCTTAGACGATTAACAATAGCAGGAAGAGTTTTGATTACGGTATCAATCTCTTCTTCGGTGGTGTATTTGCTTAAAGAAAATCTGAGTGAGCCATGGGCAACTTCTGCCGGCAAACCAATCGCCAATAAAACATGAGACGGATCTAAACTGCCAGTCGTGCAGGCACTGCCGGAGCTTACGCAGATACCCTGCATGTCAAGCATCAATAACATTGCTTCGCCTTCAATGCCGGTGATGGTGACATTTAAGGTTCCGGGAATGGTTTTTTCAGGATGGCCGTTTCTACTTATTTTGGTGATGTTTTCATTTAGACCATTCCATAATTTCTCAGTAAGTTTTTCAACACGAGTATCTTTTTTCTCAATGTAGTTTTTTGCTAATTCTGCGGCAATCCCCATTCCGACAATTGCCGGCACATTACTGGTTCCTGCGCGTTTACCTTTTTCTTGACCGCCACCATGAATGAACGGTTTTAGCTTAGTTCCTTTTTTTACATAAAGGGCACCAATCCCTTTCGGACCGTGAAATTTATGTCCAGATAGACTAAGCATATCAACACCAAGCTCTTTTACATCTACCGGTATCTTGCCAACCGTCTGAACGGCATCGGTATGGAAAATTACTCCCTTTTCGCGGGCAACTTCAGCTAAAGATTTAATATCCAAAATAGTTCCGATTTCATTGTTGGCATGCATTATGCTAATTATGCCGGTATTGTCTTTGATTGCTTCACTCAGGGTCTCTTGTGAAATAAAGCCATACTCATCAACCTTAAGAAAGTCTGCCTTTCCTCCGCAACCAATGGTTTCGAGAAACTCACAAGTTTCAAGAACGGCATGATGTTCTATGCTACTAGTAATGACATGTTTTTTGTCAGAACACATTATGCTTGAACATAATGCCCAATTGTCGCTTTCTGTTCCACCAGCCGTAAAATAAATTTCTTCAGGAGACTCTGCACCAATAAGATTTGCAACCTTTTCTCTAGCTTCGTCAACGGCTTTTTTTGCCGACAGGCCTAAGCTATACATTGTTGCGGGGTTACCATATTCATTACTGACATACGGACACATCATTTTTAAAACTTCAGGAGCAGGCTCAGTGGTTGCTGCATTGTCAAGGTAGATTGTTTTTTTGTCAGACATCTTTTTTCTCCATCTAATAATTGTCTAAATTTCACCAATAAATTATGAATTATAATCTATTAAGGCAAAAGAATATTAACTTTTATAAGTATAAATTGCAAGTGTTGTGCCAGATTTATTAGCAGGTGAGTGCGTGTATTTTTCCTTAAAGTGTCTCATATAGAGACACTTTAAGGAAAAAAAATCTCAAAGCGAAAAAATGAGTCATAATTCTAAATTTGCACTAACTGTGGAATGTACAATGAACAAAGCTCTATGAACGATATTTAATTAAATTCTAACTTCTGAATCAAATTAAAAACCGACCGTGCTGTTACACACGATCGGTATTCGTCTGATATAAAAGAGACGCGCA
>CAMZKK010000241.1 GCA_947311175.1 uncultured Planctomycetota bacterium
TACTCTTTTGTGATGTTTGAGTATTCGCAGCAGAAGAACTGAATTCGGTGATTGTTAGGGATGTTTGTTTTTATGGACAGGCTCTATGTTAACATATACAACCTTGCTTTAGATTTTTTAGCATGGTAGCATAGTGATTGTCTTTTGATAAAAGTTCGTTGTGGGTTCCTTGCTCTAAGATTCCTTGTTCGCCAATAACTAAGATTTTATCTGCGTGGCGGACGGTTGATAGACGATGGGCAATAATTATGGTTGTTCTGTTTTTTGTGACTTTTTCAAATGATGATTGAATTACTCTTTCACTATAAACATCAAGAGAAGATGTTGGTTCATCAAGAATTAGAATGTCCGGCTCTCCTACCAAGGCGCGAATCAGGGCAATCAATTGTCTTTGCCCAAAACTTAATGATTCTCCTCCTTCGTGAATTTTTGTCTCATAACCATTTGGCAAGGCATTAATTGCCTCATGTATTCCGAGTTCTTCAGCAAGTTTGATAACCTTACTATTTGCAATGGCAGGATTTGCAATTTTGATATTTTCCATCACAGTTCCGGTAAAAAGAAATCCTTGCTGTAAAACAACGCCCATTCTTTTACGTAAACTTTCTTGTTGGTAATCCTTAATATTGATACCGTCTATTTTTATTTCACCGCTATTAACCTCATAATAACGAGCGAGCAATGAGGTTATTGTGCTTTTTCCTGCACCGGTCTTTCCAACCAAAGCAATAGTTTGTCCAGCATTAATTTTGATGTTTAAATTTTTTAAAACAAAAGGAGTTTTCTCGGTATAACGAAAAGAAACATCTTTGAAAATTATTTCTCCGTCAATATGTTCAATCTCAATTGCATCGTCTTTATCGATGACAGACGGCACTCTATCAATCACTTCAAATACCCTCTCCGTAGCAACAGATGCCTGAATAGCCATAGAGTAAAGTTCAACAATAATCCTCATCGGCCAAAGGATGCTTGTCATATATAATAATGTCGCGGCTAATTCTCCAGCACTTATAACCTTACCACTACTTGCAAGATACTTAATATCTATCAAATGCGAACCAAAGACAACCACCATAATCAAACTTATCACACCAATCATATCAACAGAAGGGGTAAAAAATCCATTGAGACGAGCGACATCAAGCTCCATACTATAATGCTCTTCACTTAGATTGCTAAAATGATTGAGATTATACTGTTCACGATTAAATGCGTGGACAATCCTAATCCCTCGTGCATTTTCAGCAATATCTGAGACAATCTTACTACCTTGGGTTCTACTCTTTCTTTGTGCCAAAGACATTTTCTTTTTAAAACGAGTAGTAAAAAATATCATAATCGGCATTATCACAATCAATGGTAAAAGCAATATTGGAGCAATGCCATAAATAGATATTGAAGCGAAACCAATTGAGGTTAAAAAGATAACAAGCATCATAATTGAATAATTTATAAATAAACCAATGGTTTTCATATCACCGGTATTGCGTGCTACCAACCAACCGGATTTATGTTCATCGTAAAAATCACGGGACAGATTTTGCAAAGCATTAAAAAAAACACAACGCAACCTTGCAATTGCACGATTACAGGCATATAGGGTTGTGAGCCACTGTGCACCACCACAAACTCTATTTATTAGACAATAAATTAATAAAGGGGTAATGGCTACAATAATATTTTTCGAAAAATTTTCAGAATTGTCAATCAAGGTCTTTATCTCACCAATAATTGCCATATTAGAGGCAACAGAAATAAAACAAAGAATATTACCAACAACAACCAACCATTTATATTTTCCGAGAAATGAATATGCACGCAAAATACTACCAAGAGATACTTCCAAAGAATTGTTATCTTGCTCACTCATCTTTTTGTTTTTGTTTTCATCACTCATGAACATCCCCTATCTGCAAAATCTTAGAAAATACAGTTCCAGACTTTTTAAGTTCATGCGGATTACCTATCTCTACAATCTCACCCTTCACCAATACATAAACCCTATCGGCATGGGCAATACTTGAAAAACGATGAGCAATTATAATTTTTATAGTTTTCGGTGAGAGCTCCCTCAGGGCAGCTTGAATATCTCTTTCCGTATTTACATCTAACGCAGAAGTGCAATCATCAAGAATCAGAAAGTCCGGTTTTCTCAACAATGCACGAGCGATGCTTATTCGCTGTTTCTCCCCTCCCGAAAGGGTTACTCCTTTTTCTCCGACAACGGTATCATATCCATCAGGGAAGGACATTATAAAATCATGGGCATTAGCATGAGTTGCTGCGTGAACAATTTCTTCATCTTTTGCATCAGGCCTACCATAAGAAATATTTTCCCTAATGGTTGTAGAAAAGAGAAATGTATCTTGAAACACCAAAGCGAATCTCGATCTAATCTCTTTTACCGAAATATCTTTTATCTTTTTTTCACCAAGCATTATAAATCCCGATGAAGGATCATAAAATCGACAAAGCAATAATGCAATTGTGCTTTTACCTGCACCAGCCTCTCCGACAAAAGCAATGGTCTCTCCTTGGTTGGCAAATATGTTTACCTTAGATATGACCGGAGATTTAGGATTATAGCCAAATGTCAGATTTACCGCCTTTAACGACAATTCCTCTTTCTTTGCCGATTCATTTCCACTCGCAAGAATACTGTCTTCCTTAAAAAGTTTTTCCAATCTTGTCACCGAGACTGAAAATTGAAGCATTCTCTCAACCATTCTACTAAGCACCCTTACTCGCCCAACAAGTAAATTTTGCAAAGAGAACAAAAAGAATATTTGTCCGCCACTAATTCCCCAGCCATAACTATTGAGATAAAATGGAATTGCCACCGTAGCGACAATTAGCAACACCGCAGGAAAAAGCAAAATCTGATTCAAGAATGAAAAAAGAAAACGCTCTTTAATTTCAACATTATGTAACGCAAAAACATTTTTTTTATATTCTTCTTTACGAATTTGATGACATCCAAAAGAACGAATAATATCGTTTCCCTCCATACTTTCGGAGAAAAACTCAACCACCCGCTCCAACCCTATTCGACATCTACAACACAAAGCAAAGCCCCACTTAAAATAACAATAAACCCCTATCGAACTCAACAATGTCCCGCCTAATGACGCCAACGCTACCGGCCAACAAATAAATGACATTGCAATCCACGCAAAAAAAAGATATAAGGTATTTTCCACCAAAGGAAAAATACCTATCTCAAAAAATCTAGCGGTGTGACCAATATCCTCAACCACATTTGCAATTAATCTACCACGATGGGTTGTGTCATGATAGGCAAAGCTCAACGACTGCATGGTGTCATAAATTCGACAACGTAAATCCAAGATAATTCCCTGCCCAAGTTTAGCTTGAGCAATCGCACGAAAATAAGATATACCATATCTAAATATTGCTAAAAAAAACATAACAACAGAAAAGAAGATTATTTGATTACGAGGGTTTAATAGATATTTCCATTGAAATCCTATAATTGAAATCACCTTGCCAGCGACTGCATCAATATAATATTGCAAAAATTTAATCAGCAAGATGTCTGTTACATTAAAGATTATAACTAAAAAAAATATCTGCCAAAAAAGTTGCCGTCTCGAAGAGATACAATTTACTAAAAAGTTAAAAACCTTAGTTAGTGAGTGTTTGCTTTCGTTATTCATTGAGATTGAGATTTTTCCAAGCCAACAGTTCGGAAAGCTGTCGAGCGGTAGCAATAATCATTTCTTGTTTATTAATATAGTCGTCCGCAAATGAGGTTAGCTCCCATAGTGAATCACCAATCTTTGCAACCAAAACATCAATCCCGCTATTTGTTTCCAAAGCAGATATTTTACAAACTACCGAATCAATCCCACACTCACGCAATGAATCTTCGTTAAGAATTTGCGGTAAATCCATTTTGTTGATTACATAAATTGTTGGCAGACCTTGGCAAAGATTAAAACA
>CAMZKK010000242.1 GCA_947311175.1 uncultured Planctomycetota bacterium
CCAAAAGCTATCTCACCTTTTTCGCCATAAAGATCACCGAGTTGTTTTTGTCGTTTACTATCCTCTATTCGCTGAATCTTTGCTGCCAAAAGTTTCATCGCCATTGCTTTATTTTTGTGTTGAGAGCGTTCGTTTTGAACAGCAACCACCACCCCGGTAGGAAGATGAGTAATACGGACAGCAGAATCCGTTTTGTTTGCATGCTGTCCTCCACAACCACTAGAACGATAAGTATCTATTCGTAAATCATTTTCATCAATATTTACATCCACTGCACTGTACTCAGGAATTACATCTACTCCGACAAAAGAGGTTTCTCTTTTGCCACTAAATGGCGACATTCTTACAATCCGGTGAACTCCCATTTCCGACTGTAGATTACCATAAACAAATTCACCTTTAACCTCAAGTGTAACCCCTCTTAAACCGGCTTCATCCCCCGGAGTATATGCCAATTCTTCAAACTTCCAACCTTTACGCTCAAAAAATCTCAGATACATTCTGAGCAACAACTCCGCACATTCGCAAGCATCACTCCCACCTGCCCCGGCGTGTAAAGAGAAGAAAACATTTTTGTCATCATTTTCACCAGATAATAAAGATTGCAATTCAATATCGCTAACCTGTTTCTCCAAGTCAGGCACTTCGTTAGATATATCGTCTAAGGTATCATTCCCAGCATCGCCCTCACTAACTGCTAATTCAATAAGTTCAAGATAATCAGTAAGAGATTTGCTTGCCTCAAAGATTGGAGTATGAATCAATTTTAATCTTTTCATCTTTTCAATCGTGTCCTGAGCCGCTTCTTGATTATTCCAAAAATCTACTTGGGACATCTCACTCTCTACAGTTGCCATCTCTGAGGAAATTTTATCAAAATCCAAAGCATCTTTTATCGCATCTAAGCGATTACTCATCTTCAACATAGTTTCTTTTAATTCGGAAGCTTCAATGGTCACCACTAATCCCTTATCCTAACAATATTTCCGTCAATAGCAAGTCGCTGTTCAAGGAACAATTTTATTGCCTCAGGATATGCTTTACATTCAAGCTCAAAAACCTTTGCAGCAACATCTTCAGGACTATCGGTATCTAAAACAGAACAAGTTTTTTGCAAAATTATAGGCCCATTGTCATATTTATTATCAACAAAATGGACGGTGCAGCCTGTTACCTTACACCCATTTTTAACAACTGCTTCATGGACATTATGCCCCCACATTCCCTTTCCGGAAAATGCCGGAATTAGCGATGGATGAATATTCATTATCTTTCCCTCTAACTTCCGGGGAACTTCATAAAAACACATAAAGCCAGCCATAATTACCAAATCAGGATTGTGCGGTAAGATTAAGTCATTGATTTTTTCACTCATTGAAGACCATTCTGGCTTACCATTTTTAAAAAAATCTTTTGATTTGACTACCTCGACCGGAATCCCCATGTCCTTGCACCGTTCCACCCCAAGCACATCATCTCGACTTGAAATAACCTTCTCGATTTTTGCATCTAACATCCCGGCATCAATCATGGAATTGATATTAACAACAGTTCTTCCACTACCGGAAATTAGAGCAACTATTCTAATCTTAGTTTTTTTCAATTATTGACTCCTAAGGTTTAACCACTGAAATTGAAATTTTAACACTATCACCATCAATTTCAAATTCAGAATTAAATTCAGAATCAATGTCATTAAAGCCAAGCTCATTACTAAGAGTTTCACCACAAATATAATCTTTAAATAGTTCTGCTGATTTAATAACGCTATCGGTAGACACAATGTTTGTAATAATTCTTGCCTCAAACGGAAGGTCCTTTTCTCTTCTCAATCCTTGAATTCTACTCACCAATTCCCTAGCGACTCCTTCACTTGCAAGCTCTTCGGTAATAGTAGTATCTATAACCACCACCGATTTCAACCCTTGTGCAGCGACATAACCGTCAAGTGCCTTCACTCTCACATCAAGAGCATCTTCACTAACCGATAATTCACCACCTTCAAAAATAATATCAACCGAACCACCATCACTAATTTTCTTATATATCTCAGATGAATTTTCATTTGATATAGCCTTGGCAAATGCCTTCATATTTTTTCCGAGCTTTGGACCAAGTATTTTGAAATTTGGTTTTATCTCATAGCTTACATATTTTTCTGCATCATCGGTTAGAGTGATTTTCTTTACATTGAGTTCATCGGAAATCACATCGCTCATTTCAGAAACTAAGCCAATTTTTGTTTTATCGGCAAGAACGACAATTGCTTCTCCTAGCGGTTGCCTAACCTTTATTTTTTGTCCGGCACGAGCAGAATGACCAAGAGAGGCAATTTCACGAACAAGTTCCATTTGTGCCTCAATATCTATATTTACATCATCTTGAACATTATCTAACCATGGGTGTAGATGCACACTTTCCGGCAATCCACTCCACAAATCCACCCCCAATCTTTGATATAAATTTTCAGCCATAAATGGAATTACCGGGGCAGAAACCAAACTAAATGACAATAAACATTCATAAAGAGTCCAATAAGCAGACATCTTATCGGTGTCTTTTTCGCTCTTCCAAAATC
>CAMZKK010000243.1 GCA_947311175.1 uncultured Planctomycetota bacterium
AATTTAAACTGAGTATTGCAGAATTATTTGCAGTTTTTCCTGAAATGGAGGTTTTTTAATTTTCATATCCAACAATTTCAATGCCCGTTGCGGTTTGCCTTCGGCAATTGCCAGTTTAATCTTCATCGTCAATATGTGATAAAAATTATCTGGAAACATTTTTTCGTATTCCGCAATTAGTCGATGGGCAGTTTTCCATTCAGCCTGTCTAAAAACGATGTCTAAATATTTGCCAAAATAAAGGGTTTTGTTTTCCCATAATTTATCGTAATAGGTATATGCTTCACTAATCCTGTTTTGAGCCACAAGAAAGCCTGCCAATTTTTCCATCGCATCGTAGTTACCTGCCTTTACGGCATTGAGAAGACTGGTTTCGGCTTGAAAATCAAGACCTAATTTTTCTTCAATCATTGACTTTTGAATCCAAGCACTGCTCCACTTCGGTGCATATTTTACCGCTAATCTAAAGTTTTTCAAGGCGTCTTCATTTTCATCATGCTTTTGAAAATATAACCCCTTTATCATATATGCTCTTGGCATTTTCTTGTTTATCATAATGATTTCATTTGCCAACAAAAGAGCATCTCTTTGTAATCTTTCGTGACTATCAATTCTTAAGGATGATTCACGGTTATAAAAAAGGGAGTTATTTTCTTTAATAAAGATACTATCGGGAAATAATTCATTAAGTTTTGCTCGCAGTTCTCTTGCTTTTTGAATATTTGAAAAATATTCTTCTGCTTCTATTTCATTTAAGATAGAAACAATGTTACTGTTGTTTTTTTGCCGGTAGGCAGTAATTTCCGGTTCTTCGATTGCACTACTATTTACAAATCCATAAATTTGAGTTAGTGGCTCTAAACTTGATTTGCCTTGCTGGTGATTAATAATCTTGAGCGTTGAATCCACCATCAATCTTGAGTCTAAAATTCTAATTCCAAATGAACGGTATGATGCTGATTTAACAACAATGGAATTAATTCCTTTTTTAATCTTCACCCCTAAAAGAATTCTTGGTTTTCTATATGTACCCCGATTAATATGTTTATATATGGGCTTACCATTGAGCCAAATTCGTAAATTTTGATAATTGACAAGCGAAAGAACTACAGATTTATCTTCTCCGCTTTTGATAAATGCTGTTGAATATACCGCACCGCCAAGATTGCTAAAAATTATATCTGATAAATTTAATTTTCCTGAATATTCCGCATTTACATCAGTAATAATTTTTACCTTTCTTCCCAACTTGTCAGTGTACTCATTCTGTTTTGGATTTACTTCAAATTCTTCCTGACTATCAATCCGAAGTGGTTTCTTACTGGCAAATGGTCCAACAACCATTGCCCAATTTCTAATCCAACCATCGTTCTTTATCCGCAACTCTACATCTCTTTTATCTAAATTTCTGATGTCAAAATATATTAACTCCTGATTTATTGATAGTCGAAGATTTGGGTAAAAATCATTATTGTTGTTAATTATTTTTTTCAAAATTTTTTGTAATTCATTTTCTTTTCCAATAATTTGCGACAATACTCCAGCTCGGCGAAGATAAGTAAAACCTTCAACCTTTGACAAATTTTGCTCCAACATTTTAAGACAAAGATTAAAAGCAATTTCGTATTCTCCTCTAACCTTGGCTATGTAAAATGCCAATGGTAGATTTTGATTTTTATTCTTTACCGATTCAAAATCATTTTTTAGAAAGCGTCCCCATTGCTGATTATAAGTTATAGCATGTTGCTCGCCACTCATACAAGGGATTGCTGTCGTAAATACTATAACGAACAACAATGTCTTTATCTTGTTTATCATTTTTGTCCTCTATATTAAAAGATACAATTAAGGTTATTCGCTTTATTCTTTGTCCACTATACTGTCTTCTGTATTTGAAGATATTTTTGCACTATGTTTTTTCTTTAAAATGTTCATCATTGCGCTGGCAAACAACACTGTGATAATTGCGACAATCTGCCCAGCCTTAAATCCACCAAAACTTCCGTAGGAAAAATATGGAACTGTATCGTCACGTAAATATTCAATGAAAAATCTAAACAAACCATAAATTTGCAAAAAGTATAGAGTCATTTGCCCTGGGAATTTTCGATATTTAAAAAGTGCTAAAATTAGTAAAAAAGTAATTAACCCTCCAAATGAAGAAATAAGTTGAGTGGGATAAACTGCCTGCGATTCGATGTTTTGAAAGGCAGCCATTCCATATTGATGAAAACTTGCCGGACTACCGGCAGGAAACCTAACTCCATACCACGCATCTAAGCTACATGTCTTACCAAAACAACAACCATTGAGAAAACAACCAATTCTTCCAAAAAATATTCCAATTGCCATTCCGGGAGCAAAGCAATCAATAGTTAAACCCACCGGCAGTTTTTTCTTTTTTACGTAAATTCCACCAAAAAACAGAGAAAGGATTAATCCTCCATAATAAACCAATCCTCCATTCCAAACTGCAACAATTTCATATAAAGATGACCAAGTTCCTTTTGGTGAAAAAAGAATTACCCAAAGAAGCCTTGAACCAATAATTCCTGAAAGGATAGCAATAAAAGAGATGTCGTAAATTTTATCAGGGTCGATACCATCTTTTACCGCTTGCCTACGAGCAATAAAAATCGCTGACAGAAAAGCCAACATCATCATAAACCCGTATGAAAATATAGGAATGTCCGATAATCCAAGATAGTGTAATGGGATATAAGCAAGTATTTTTCGCATTAATCAATCACCATATTATTATCATCGACATGAACAATTGTTGGCGTAAAGTTACAAGCTTCTTCTTCTTCCATTAGTCCAAAATTGATAATTATTACCTTATCGCCAACATGCCCAAGCCGTGCGGCTGCTCCGTTTAAGCAAATTTGTCCCACCGAGCCCTCAATGGTATAGGTTTCTAAACGCTCACCATTATTAATATTGACCACCAAAACTTTTTCGCCAATAAGCATTCCTGCTTTTCTTAAGAGTTCGGTATCGACCGACAGTGAGCCTTCGTAATTTAAATCAGCTTCCGTGATAGTTGCTCGATGAATTTTACTCAAAAACATTTCCCTAAGCATTTTCAATCTCCAATAGTTTAATTTATGCAAAAAATATTATATTTTATCAATCCATATTGGCAACAATAAACCCAAATTCCGCAAATAGTCCGCTCTATGGCACATCTTGCTAAATTTTGCTAACAACAAAAGAGACTACTCGATACACACCCACCTATTTCCGTCATATGCTTTGATTGATATTGTTTTAGATTTATTTTTTTGGATTTTTATTGTTCCGTAAAGGTTGCGATTAAAAACATTTTTGGATTTACTTAATTTTTTATTTGCGAGAACTATTTTAGGCTTCAACAAGTAATTGATTTCCCCAAACGCACGCACGGCTTTTTCGGAATTTGTTTTACTTTTTATAATTGCAACAGTGAAGTCATTTTTTAAATTTAACTTTTTCAAAAAATAGGCTGTTGACCTCAGCCAATATTTTTCACATATCAAAACCTTGATACCATATCCGTTCAAGATATAGGCAATGGCATATCCCTTTGAGTTTCGCAAAACAGTTACCACAAATTCAGTCTCAGGGAT
>CAMZKK010000244.1 GCA_947311175.1 uncultured Planctomycetota bacterium
AACTCATAAACCCCACCTTTAGCGATAGCTAAAGCACCTTCATTTTTAATTTTTAATTTTTAATTGTTAATTGTTAATTGTTAATTCCCACCGTCCAGTATTCCAATTTTTTTCAAATTCTCAACCATCTCATCAGGGCTGAATGGTTTTTTGATAAAGCCGATTGCACCCATTTTGGTAGATTTTACAAAATTTTGTTTGCTTGCATCACTTGTTACAATAATGAATTTGACACTCACATCTGGAAACTTTTTTCGTATCCTTTCAATCAACTTAAAACCGTCAATGTCTGGTAGCTTTAACTCGGTAAATACAAAATACTCTTTTTCACCATTTTCAATCTTAGATGTGGTCTCATAAGCATCACTTGCTTCAAGGATAAAATCCACTTCAATGCCGTTATTTTTGAGAATATTGGCAATTGCTTTTCTTGTTGAAAGTTGCTTATCAACCAAAATGTAATATTGAGTTTTCATCTCAACCAGCTCTTTAAACTGTTGGTCAATCTCTTCTAATTCATCGAGTGTGTATTTTTTTGCCATTTTTAAGCCCTATTAATTAGACCAGTCCGTCATCTTTATCAGAGACACCTCGTACCGCCATTGTTGAGTGATCAACATCCTCAACAACCTTAATCGGACCGGTAAGAGGCTTGCTGAAATTTCTCATACATAAATCGGTTGTTATGATTGTATCGGGACAAATATTTTTTCGAACAATCACTTCCTTAATTGGTGGTACTGATTCTTTATTTGTAAGTTGTTTTTTTCTCTCTGCCAATTTAATGTGAGCGGTATGAAGCATTTTAAATTTTTCATACTCTTGTTTTATTTCAATCTTTTTTTCTTCCGGTAAACTCCTAAACTTTTGTTTTTCTCCAAAAAATAAAGTTACCGGTTTTACTGTTAAGAAAATCTTTTCGTCAATTTGTGCCATCACTTTTTCAATTTTTCTAACCTCTAAGTCAACCCCCGGTTCAACCCTAGTCGCAACCCCAAGATCACTACCAATGGAGTTTGCTTCAATCCCAAGCTTTGCAGTCGTAATCCCGCCAATCAAATTACCCACAAAGACTCTACCGTTGGTGCTAATATTAGAATTTACAATTTCTCTTTGAGCAAAGACATCGCCAAGGCATTCAATATATGCATTATTTGCATATTTAATTTTAACATTGCCACCAGCTATCAGGCGTGCTTTATCCTTGCCGGTAATTCCGCCGGAAACCGTTATGTTGGTATCAGAAATAATTTCTGCAGCCCCAACCGTCCCTAATACAGTTACCTCTTTGGCTTTAACATTGAAATCATCAAGAACCGAGCCGTTGATAATAACCGAGCCGTCAAATTCAATATGCCCGGTGTTATAATCAACATCACCCGGAACTTCATAAACCGGAAGTACGGAAATAATCCCATCACTGAATACCGGTTTACCCGATTGTGATGCTTTAAAAGTAGTATTATCACTATTGCTTTCAACATTAATTCCTGCCCTAAGAGAAGCATCTTTTGGTCTTGATGCCGGAATATTTTCTCCAAGAACAGTCTTTCCTGGATTTCCAGGAATTGGTGGTACTATCTCGGCGAGGATTTCACCTGCCTGAACACAAACTACTTTTGTTGCATTTTTAAAATCAACTTTTTCATTTGTAGATTCATCAACTTTATAAACCGCCTTACCGCTGACATCTACCTTGAAATCAATGTAGCCATCTTTACCAAAGGTTGGTTCTCTTCCTTCGGCAACACAGATTCGTTCATCTCGATTCATCTGCTCAATATTTTCGGTAGTTTCCCTGACCTTTTCTAAGTCAACATTAAAGATAACACCAGCAGACTTGAGTGCCTCTTGTGCAGCTCCAAAGCTCATAAAGGAGTCGGCAACGTCTTCACTAAGACAACAAACAAGATCTGCATACATCTTATCACGCTCGACAACTAATTTTAATGCTTTTTCCTCAAAATCCATAATCATCACCCTGTGTTTTTTTTATAATTATGCTTATTTTTTTATCTCTTCCCCATCTTCGTCTTCTTTTTCATTTATTTTTACTGTTGCAATATAGGCATTCCACTTCGCAATACTTTTATTCCTATCTTGTATTCTTGCATTATGATGAAAACCAAAATTTCTTTTATACAAAGTAGTTAGTGCAAGATTGGCGTGATACCGAATTGCTAATTGTTTAGAACTTAACAATGGAACAAGTTTCGGAGCATATTTTATATCGCCAACTTCCCTAATCACAAGAATTGCCTTTATTGTAGCAAGTCGATTGCCGCAGTTTAATAATTTTAAAGTTTGAATTACTCCGTCTGTCCCCGCCTTAATTAAAGTGCTTTTTGCTTTAACTGAAAATTCGGACATTGGGTTTTTTAATTGTTCTGCAATATTAGCCAATTCTTCATCGCTTAACCCTGTTGTATTTGGAACTGGTTCATAATAGACAATGGGCTCTTGTTCTTTTGACTCTTCCTGGACAATTAATTCTTTTTCATAACGATAGGACGGAGCTAATTTATTTGGATTATTGGTTTTGATACTTTTTTGTGTTTGAGGAGCTGTATTTTTATTTTTTATAGCAACTTCTGGTTGGTTTATTTTGGTTTCAGGCTTAATAATAATACTACCATTTTTTATTGTTTTTTCCGCACAATTTACAAGTTGTAAATGACCTACCAATAAGGCTAAAATACCTACTGCAACTGAATACCTCATAGAACCCCCTGTTAAAAAAATTAAAATTAACTACAATATATATTAAGCTATTAAAATATAACAAAAATTGCAAGATAATTACTATTATCTATCCTGCCTTACCGCATTCGAACAATATCATCCTTAGCGATATTAAGCTTTTTCATTGTATTTTCTATTTCAGAAATAAATCGTTTTGCGTCTAATGGATAGCCGGCAGTTGGCTTAATTTCATTTATATGTTTGGAAAAAAAATCGTTAAATTTTAGCATTAGTTTCTCTCTAATATATTTGGAAAATATACTCGACAGGGCCACACAAAATGCTGAGCCATCCGCCTTTGGTTTGAAGGTAAGCTCAATCTTTTGCGAATCTCTATTTATAATATACGAAGACCCATCTGCCCCCTCTTCAATTATATCAATCGAAGTTTCTGGAAAAATATTTGTAAGAAATGGTTGATAAAAATTTCTACCACCCTGTTTATCAATAGTTATCCTGACATCATACTTTTTAGAATAGTTGCAAATTTCAACAATATGATGTCCCGTCTGCTGCATTACCAGCTCACTTTTATTTAGTCCGCTTTTAATAATATTATTAAAGGTAGTTGCAGACAACACAGTAGTATTAATTTGAGTTAAAGAACAAAAAGAATCATCAATTGCTTGTTTTAATAATTGCTGAGAGTCTGGATATTTCTCATCAATAGTTATTGTTTCATACCAAGCCTTTTGCAATAATTCTTGCAAATAATATTTTTTATCTGCCAAAAAAATTGTTTTAAAAAAATCATCAGTTGTATTTGCCAAAAGAGAAAAGAAACAGCAGACAGTTTTACTTAAGGCAGGAAGTTTTCCTCGTGTATAAATCACCTTGCTATCGCATACAGCTATCCGTGAGTCCTTTTTTGAATATTTATCAGACACCACAGATGAAAACTGATACCAAGGTGTTTCTTCTGTCCAATCATCTGGGACGGTCATCTCAATACTGCTAACCACGAGCGGTCCTAGAAATGGTCCTAATCCCGCTTCATCTACTCCTGCAAGAATAATCATCTATGGAAAAAACTTAAAATTAAATGAATAACTGTTACCACAATTCCTGAAATTATTATCTGCCCATCAACAATTGCCTTACACTTTAGCTCATCAGTAAGTGTACGTTTCCTAAATCCTCGCAAATAAATCACGCCATAAATAGGGACAACGGTAAGAGCAAATCCGTAAATTGAAAAAATTGACAACACGCTAAAAACTATAATTAAAATCAAGATGATTAATTGCAAAAGATAAAGAAGAGATAAAGTTCTTTTTTTGCCTATCAACACAGGAATGGTTTCACTACCAATAAGTCTATCTCCTTCTGTATCCCGCAAATCGAGAGCAACGGTTTTTCCAAATACAAGCAAGAAAACCATTCCGGCAGCACCAATAATAGAAATGGGTTCAATTTTCTTGATATGGCTAAAAACAGGAATTGCGATTAACAACAACGTCCAAGCGGTTGATACAAAAATATCTTTGGAAGCGGGAATATCCTTTAGACACCTATACCTAAATCCTTTTGGCAATATTCGAATGGTATAAACAACACCCGCAATATATGCAATCAAAATCAAAATAAACAGATTAGAAGAAAGTCGCATCGCAAGAATTATACTGATAATTGCCAAGACTAACGAAAACGATAATATCGCAAATTTATGGGTTTTATGAAACTTAAAAACATTTGACAAGGTTTTAGCATTGCGAGAACTTTCAACATAACGATTGATAGTATAAATTGATAGTATATACGAAAACACAATTGCCAAATGCGAAAATGATATTGTGATATTGATTACTTTTGAAACCGCTAAGGCAAGAGAAACCGCTCCTAATGCACTAAAGACATACGACTTTACAAAAATATTTAATATTGTTCTAAGGCCTGTAACGAATCCTGAAGGAGAAGCCTCTTCCAATTTATTTATTACAGTTTGCAATATCCACCCTGGAGTGCTTGCTCCAGCTGTTACTCCCACTAAATCAAATTTATTAATTTCTGCAACATCAAGTTCCTCAGCAGTCTCAACATGAAATGTCGATTTCCCCGCCAATTTACCAATCTCAGCCAATCGACAAGTATTTGCACTATGTTTACCACCGACGACAACCAAGCAATCACATTCATCAGCCAACTTCATTGCCTCTAATTGCCGATCAGAAGTTGCTTTGCAAATAGAATGATAAATTTTACATTCAGGATATTTTTTTTTAAAAATATTACATATCTCATCATAGGTTTCAGCATTAAAGGTAGTCTGTGCCAAAACTGAAAAAACATTTGGTAAATCAAGAGCCTCTGCCTCTTCAATCGTGGAGATAACATGAGTTTTACCACTACAATATCCGACAAGACCTACCATTTCAGCATGATTTTTATCACCGACAAGGACAATAACATTACCAAGAGCAGAATCCTTTTCGAGCCTTTTTTGACTTTTCAATACATGTGGACAAGTTGCATCGATACACTCAACTCCATTATCTTTTAATTCAGTAAGCTCCTTTTTAGGAATACCATGAGCACGGATAACTATTTTTCTACCTGCAGAAAGTTGAGTTGGATCATTAATTGCCTTAATTCCTTGATTTTCAAGAACTTCAACCGCCTGTCTATTATGAATTAATTGACCATGAGTATATACCGGCTCTGCACTATCCTTTGCCGCATCTTGAGCAATCTCCATTGCTCGTCTAACCCCCATACAAAAGCCAGCAGTACTTGCAAGTTTAATCTTCATTATCATCTTTCCAAAACAGGGATACCGGACAAACAAAATATTTTTGTATATCCAGTGGTTTAACAAGAGCAATTGTTCCAAAACTAAAAATCAATAATATGTAATTATTACTATATTTCAACAATGAAGAAAAAAGAATTCACGCAAAAAAACCACGATATGTCATCACTAAATCAACTTATTTCATAAATATTGTAGCAAATGTTGTCGATATATTAGCAGAAGACCTGCTTGTGATTATAACTTACACTCAGGAAGTAAAAAAAACAAACTAATTGGTGAATAAAAAGAGGGAGCAAGTAACATGAGAACCGCTAAAGACATTATTGAGGAATACCGCAATAAAGGCTATGATACGTTCAGATTAAGAGCTATTGCATCGTTAAGACCTGAACCAATTAAAAGCGAAATCTTAGAGATTCTTGATGGTGAACATAGCGAAGGTGCAATTGAGGACGACGGAACCACGACCGGTACCGAATCACACAT
>CAMZKK010000245.1 GCA_947311175.1 uncultured Planctomycetota bacterium
TGACTTTAAACCGCCGAAGTTGGGAAAATTTGAATTTAACAATAATTTTCTGTCAAAATCTTGGATTTAAGGGGGGGGGGGATTTTTATATTCAGCATGCCCACTTGTGATGGGTGTTGAGATGTCGTTGTAAATAAAAGATTAAATGGAAAATCAAAAAGAGGATTTTAATTAAATTTCGTTGTTAACTGAGGAGTTTAGGTTTGTAGTGCTTTATGAGACATTTGCCACCCAATACCAAGATATATATTGATCCGGCTAACTCAATTATGGTGGCTCCTGCTGGAAGTTCTGGGGCGTAGCTGATTGCTAATCCTGCGGTGGTTATTGATAGACATAGAATAGTCGCTATTGCCATTACCTTCCAAAGCCGACCTGCTAAATGCGAGGCAGTAGCCGCTGGTAAGGTTAAGAGGGCTATAACCATTATTAGTCCAACAACTTGAGTTAACAGCACAACAGTTAGGGCAATCATTACCAGTAATACTGTATGATAAAATCCGACATTTATTCCACGCAAAAGAGCTAATTCCTGCTGAAAGCTGATGGTTAAAAATTTATTATAAAAAAGAATGGTTATAGTTACTATCAATAAATCCAATATTAGCATATAGATAAGATCTGATCCATTAACCATTAAAATATTGCCAAACAAATAACTCATCAAATCTTCCTGGTACCCTGGAGTGACAGAGATGAATGATATTCCAACAGCCATTCCAATTGCCCAAACGGCACTAAGTACAGTATCTTCTCGGTGGCGACCGGATAAGGTTACAAATGAGATTATAAGTGCCGCTACAATTGCCGCAATAGTTGCACCCATAAGTGGTGTTATCCATTCTACGTTATGAACTCGTTGTAAATATATAGCAATACCCATCCCTCCAAGAACACAATGAGCAATCGCACCTGCAACATAAGTTGTCCTTCTAACCACAATAAAACTCCCGACAATTCCGCAGGAAATAGATGCTAATAGTCCTGCAAGAAGTGCATGCTGTAAAAAAGTATATGTAAATAGATGTTGCCAAAATATAGTCATTGATGATTATCCTTGTATTCTCTATGGTGTGGAGTATTTATTGAAGCAGTTGGGTCAATAACTTGACAGCATTGTTCGTGGTGTAGAACAGCCATGTCGCCTTGATAAACTGCATGGAGTGCATCTTTTGTGAAGTCTTCAATAGCCATGGTTGAGGCGGTTCGATTGATACAGGTAACGTGTGAAGAATGACATGTAACGACATTTAGATTGTGCGATACCACAACTACTGTAATCTTTTCGTTTAATCTATTTAGAAGTTCATAAATTTTCCGTTCAACCTCTCTGTCAACATTTGCAGTTGGTTCATCAAGTAAAAGTAATTTGGGTGATGATATTAATGCTTGGGCGATTAACACTCGTTGTCGTTCTCCTCCGGACAATTCTGAAAATCTTCTGTTTGTTAAAGAGGAAAGTCCTACTTGTTCAATTGTGGAAAAGGCTGCTTCTTTATCGTCTTTATTGTAAGGTCCTGTGAGATGTCTATCTACCCTACCCATTAAGACGACGTCAAGCACAGTTACGGGAAATATTGCATCAAAACTAAGATGTTGAGGCACGTAGCCAATGTCTTTTCTTGCCATGATTGGCTCTTTCTCGAAAACATAAACGTCACCACGCACAGGAGAAATCAAGCCAAGTATCAATTTTAAAAGTGTGCTTTTCCCTCCACCGTTTGGCCCAACAACTCCCACAAAGCTTCCAGCTGTAAGTTCTATATTTATATTATGCAACACTTCCTCATGGTTGTATGCAAAGCAGACATCATCGAGCTTTATAACGATAGAACTTGGTTGTGGGTTTTTACTATCCATTTTTGTTTCCGATTGTCTTTGTAATTACAGTTGCAATATTTTTTAAGTTTTCAAAATAATTTTTTGCTAATGGATTTATTGGGATAACTTTGCCTCCAATATTGTCCGCTATTGCTTTTGCCGAAGTTGTGCTAAATTGAGGTTGGACAAAAATAATCTTCACCCCTTCTTTTTTCGCCTCGTCAATGATTTTTGCCAACTGTTTTGCTGTTGGGGCTTTACCTTCAACCTCTATTGATTCCTGTTTTAAACCGTAAGCATCTGCGAAATATCCCCAAGCTGGATGAAATACCATTAATATCTTTCCTCTGTATGGAAGAAGTGCCTTCTTAAGACTTTCGTCCAGGGTGTCTAATTTCTTAAGAAAGGTGTTGTAGTTATTTTTATACAAATCTTTATTTTTAGGATCTATTCTAACTAATGTTTCAAAAATTGTCTTTGCTTGGATTTTTACTAATCTGGGATTGAGCCAAATATGCGGGTCGGTTCCTAGGTGAGAGTGGTGTTCATTGTGGTGGTGACTTTTCATTACCCTCAATTCGATTCCCTTGCGAGTGTCAATTATTTTGTCTTTACCAAATGTTTTTTCAATCTTTGGCAAAAATACATTTTCAAAAGAGACTCCAATCTTAAAATAGACAACGGCATTTGTCAGCATTGTCATTTGTTTCATTGTAGGCTGATAAGTTTCAGGGCTTTGCCCCGACTGAACCATAACTTGAACGTCAACCATGTTGCCACCAATAGCCTCAACAAAAGTTGCCTGTGGAACAATGCTAACAAAAATAGTTAGTTTCTCACCTCCAATTGAGATATTACATAAAAGTATCAAAACAATAACTGCATTCAAAAAAAAATTCATCTCTTGTCTCCAATCTCCAAAATAAACCTATGATATTCTACCAAACCCCACCCTACATATCAACCCCCATAATATTTTCATTTTTAGGGACATACATTTTTGTAACAGTTTCATTTTTTAGGGAAATTTTTTAGGGACAGGCAAGAAATACCCCCCTAAATACTCAGTGGATACCTCATGAGGTCATGCTATGGAATTTAACAATATTTAGGGATATGACAGAAAATCAAAAAAAGAAAATAATAATGTTGACCCAGTTTTTGAATTCTATATGATTTGTTTGTTGTATGGTTTTGTTGGAAAAGTTAAATATTGTTGTAGAATTAATAATGTAAGGAAGGGTTTTAAGTTGAAATTTAAATTATTTGTAATGATTGTGTTATTGGGTTGTTTTTCTATTTTTACTGCAGAAGCCAGTTTGTCTAAAGTTGAAAAAACTGGAGAAAATGGCACGGCAAATATTGAAAAGACGATGACCTTAAAAGGAACAATTGTTAAAACAGAGGTTAAAACGAAAGATGGTAAAACAAAGATATATTTTTATTTGGTTAAAGAAAGTGATGGCAAGAAGGTTGCATTGGCAAAATCAAAAGCGAAGAAAATCGATATTGAGCTTAATGATTTGATTGACAAAAAAGTAATTGTTATTGGTACTGGCACTGACACAGATAAGGCGGGTAAAAAGATTGACAGGCTGAAAACAATTACATCTATTGAAATAGTGAAGGAAAAATCTTAGAGTTAATCGGAACAAGAAATAGCCATGCAATAATTCAACATGAGGTTACCATGCAATGCACGGTAACCTTTTTTTGTTTTTAGTGGGTATTTAGGGACAGGCAATAATCAGAAAATAACCACAAAAAAATCTTGGCTTGGGGGATAAGCTTTGAGATGTTTTATGCTTATGGGTCTAAGTGAAATATAAGTGAAATAATGCATGCTTGGGATGATTGGGAGGCATAAATGGCGATGGATTTTGTTTTTTTGACGTAGTTTGATTGCTTGATTGTTGGAA
>CAMZKK010000246.1 GCA_947311175.1 uncultured Planctomycetota bacterium
GTTTGTTTTTATGGACAGGCTCTATATATTGAATATATCAGCAAGCGTAAAAGAATATCAAATTTTACTTTGGAGCAACAATGCCTGAATTGTTAGTATCTATTATTATCCCTTGTTTCAATGTTGAACAATATATTATTGAATGTTTAGACTCGGTATATGCTCAGACCTATCAAAATATTGAAGTGCTTTGTGTGAACAACAACAGCTCTGATTCTACACTAAAACTTTTGTCATCTTACCAATATAAAAGAGAAGACTTAATCATTCTTGAAGAAAATAAAAAAGGAGCCCCGGCTGCGAGAAATTTGGGGTTAAAGATGGCAAAAGGAAAATTTATCCAATTTCTTGATGCAGATGATTTGTTAGAGCCTGACAAGATAGAGCATCAATTATCTTTGATAAATAACAATAATATATCGTTTGTTGCTGGTGCTTATACTGCACTAAACATTGATTTGGAAAAGAATAATGTTGAGGTTGATGGGGATATTTATCTTTCACTCTATTATTCAAAGTTAGGCTCTACCTGCTCTAACCTTTGGAAAAAGGAAATTATTGATAATATTGATGGTTGGAATGAGTCTTTTAAGAGTTCGCAAGAAACAGATTTAATGTTTAGGATTTTGAAGAAAAATCAAAATGTCATTCTTGATAATATTCCCAAAACAATTGCCAGAGAACGCAAGGGTGGACAGATATCGCAGACAGATATTGTTGGCAACTTTAAAAGATTTATAGATATGAGAATTGAAATTTTAAGGTTTATTGCAAATGAAATGCCAAATGCCTACAGCCATCATAAAGCAGAAATGTATCAATATCTTTTTGAGAGAATCCACATTCTTGCAAAGTATGATTTGTTGGCTGCTCGTAGATATTATCTAAAGAATATACATACTATTTACAAACCACATCAAAGTGAGGCAGTCTCTGCATTATTTATAAAAATTAACAACTTGTTTGGTTTTACGATTGCAGAGTTGGTTAAAAAAATAAAAATATTTTAATTTTATTCATCGCTAAAGCTAAGCGTATATTAGGTGGTATGCAATTGGCCTGTCCCGTAATTCTCCATCTATCATATAGCTTGAGGAATGTAGTCATTAGGATGAAGTAGGATGAAGAAATTTATAATTTCGATTTGGCTTATGCTTTTTGTAATAAGCTGTAGCTATAGGTCAAATCCATTAAATCTCAGAGATATACAAACAACTGAAAATATTCGAGTTGACACCCCAGGTGGCATAGAAAATAATCTTCATTCAAATAAAATAGATAATTACTTATTTAAAGAAAAGTCAAAGATATCAAATATAGAGGAACTTAAGAATCGCCTAAAGAGATTAAAGATAAGGATAGAAAAAGTTGAGAAATACCCTAAAGAAAATGCGGAGACTGTATTTGATGAAAAATACGAGCCAATAAAAAATATTATGATTGAAGATAGAAGGTGGTTTAGAAAAGTAATCGAAGGGAAAGTCAGAGCAAGTGGCATGGACTATAATCATAAAAATATTATAAAACTTTTTCCTGTGGTAAAAGATAAGGATTTTAAAAATACAGGAAAATTACTTTATCAGCCTGATTTTGATATTTTTCTCAGCAATATTTTTATAAGAACCCATATAACACCGGTAACTCCAGAGCACTTTCACCATTTTATGCGTAATCAGTTTGGCGTGTTTTCCGAGGATCCTTTTTAGCTATTTGTTTGATTTTCATTCCAGCTGGAGAATTTAGGATAAATACAGGGCTTGACAGATATTTATTGATTGTTATATTTTAAGGTTTAAACTTATATGATTGCGAATAGTTGTATGTTTGTGATTGTTTAATATAGAATTGTATATTCGACTCAAGTCGGATTGAAAATATTATAGTTATTTCGCAGCTGGAACGAGGTTGATTGGATGGTATTGATTTAGGATGATTAATCGTGAGTAATGCCGAGCATAACATTCAACAGAAGGTTGCACTGGAATTTAAAAAGGAGGAATTTGCCCGGTTTTTTTCGCATCATGATATGATGCGATTTTTCGAGCGTATTCTGCGACGAGCTGAATTACCTGTTCGCTACACTATTGGCTTTAACCCTCAGCCTAGAATGGTTTTTGTCTCACCGCTTGCTCTTGGTATTGAATCAAATTGCGAGATTGTGGAGATAGAGTTTGCTGAATATATATCTGTTGAAGATATAAGTTCTAAACTCAAACCATTTATGCTATCGGGGATAGTGCTTTTGAATATTTATGAACTCAAAAGGCGAAAAAAAGGTCAGGTTTTATCTACTTCAAAGTTAAGGTTTTCTGGTTTTTTGCAACAAGATTGTGTTGTAGAAAAACTTTTAGCTGAGATAAAAGCGATTGAAGAGGATAGTAGTTGGATGGTTGAGCGAAGGTCAAAGAAGGATAAATCACAAATAAGAAAACTTGATGTGATGGCTTCTGTCGGCAAGATGGATTTAGGTCCAGGGTTTGTTGATGTTGAAGTGTTGCATAGTTTTCCACCTGTGGTGAGACCTGATGATATCGCAAGAAGATTGAGTGATGCTGTTGAGGGTGATGTTAATTCTATTAATATTGCAAAACTCGAAATGAAAACTGTGTAAATATAAAATTTATTGAGTAAAAAAATGTTAATGAATGTGGTTGACCCTGAGGAAATACGGGTTGCAATCACTGACAAAAATGACGAACTTGAAGAGCTCTATCTTGAACGAACCGGGGCTGATTTTCAAGCAGGCAATATCTATAAAGGTATTGTCCAGAATGTTGAACCAAGGTTGCAGGCAGCCTTTGTTGATATTGGTGGCGACAAGAATGCCTTTCTTCATGTCAAGGATGTTATTTCACCTGATGGTGGATATAAAGGAATTCTAAAAAAGAAACGAGGACGTCGTCCGGCAGAAGAAGATAACTTGCCGATTGAAAAAATGCTTTGGGCAGGGCAAGAGGTTTTGGTCCAAATTATCAGAGAGAGCATTGGACATAAAGGTCCAAGCGTAACCACCTATGTTTCGCTACCTGGTCGGTATTTGGTTTTAATGCCGGAAGTAGAAAAGCGAGGAGTTTCTCGAAAGATAAAGGATCCAGAGGAGCGTAGAGTTCTTCGTGCAGCCCTTGATGAGCTTGATCCACCTAAAGAGCAGGGGTTTATTATTCGCACTGCCGGAATGGGTAAAGGCAAAAAAGAATTAAAAAGCGATCTCGGATACCTTACTCGTCTTTGGAAATCTATTCAAAAAAAGACTAAAAAGGAAAAAGCTCCAACCCTTATTTATGAAGAAACGGATTTGGTAATCAGGGCTATTCGAGATTTTATGTCTGATGATATAGATGAAGTTGTTATTGATAATGTAGATGAACACAAAAGAACCAAAGACTTTTTGGCGATTACGATGCCAAAGCTAAAACGCAGAGCAAATATTTACAAGGGAAACGACCCTATCTTTGTTCACTATGGGGTTGCTGCCCAAATTAATCGGATTTTTGCTCGCAAAGTTCCACTTGAAAGTGGCGGTCATATAATCATTGAACCGACAGAGGCACTTGTGTCAATCGATGTCAACTCCGGAGCCAGCAAGAAGAGTGACAATGGCAGGGAAATGATTTTGGGGACAAATATTGAAGCAGCCAAAGCTATTGCTCGACAATTAAGACTTCGGGATCTTGGTGGCTTGGTGATGATTGATTTTATAGATATGGAGTATGATGAAGACAGGCGAAAGGTTGAAGACACTCTTAGGCAAGAGTTGAGTCGAGATAGAGCGAGAATGACTGTTTTGCATATCTCACCATTAGGCATTCTTGAAATGACTCGACAGAGAGTTAGGAAAAGTTTACGGGCAAGTGTTTTTGAAAAATGCACTTCGTGTCGCGGTCTTGGAATAACTAAGAGTATTGAGAGTCAAGGTCTTGATTTTGTGAGAATGTTGAGAGGAACTTTTTGTGAAAAACAAGGTGTTCTTGAGGTTAAGATGCATCCGAGAGCGGCATCTTTGATAAATAATATTAAGCGAGGATTGATTGCGGATAGTGAAAAAGAGTATGGTTCTACAGTAATAATTAAGTCGGATGTGGCTTTGCCATTTGACGCGATGGAGTTTAATTGGTTAAAAAAAGCTAATTTGTCTTGATTATTTTGAGAAAATCAAATAGAAGTTATTTTTTAAAATCATAGAGGAAAAGAAAAATGTATGCAATAATTGAAAATGGTGGAAAACAGTACAAGGTTTCAGAAGGTGATGTTATTGACATTGACTTGGTTGAGGCTGAGGAAAACAGTGAGTTAACCTTTGAAAAGGTTAAAATGATCGATAGTGATGGCGATGTTAAAATCGGAAAGCCTGATGTTGACGGAGCAACGGTGAGTGCAAGCGTTATTGGCTTGGTTAAGGCTGATAAAGTAGTTGGCACCTCGTTCCGGAGAAGACATGGCTCAATGGTGACAAAGGGACATCGTCAAAAATATACAAGAGTTAAAATTACAGGAATTAAAGGTTAGTTATTATTAAATAATAGGAGTAACAAATGGCACATAAGGTAGGTCAGGGTGCAACCAGAAATGGAAGAGACAGTAACCCTCAGTATCGTGGCGTAAAAAAATATGGCGGCGAAAAAGTAATTGCCGGAAATATTATTGTCCGTCAGGTTGGAACTAAATTTCACCCGGGAAAAAATGTAGGCATGGGGCGTGATTATACCCTTTTCGCACTAACTGATGGGGTTGTTGAATTTGGTAAAAAACGTAGAGTAAATGTTCAAACCGCAAGTTAGATAATGATAATTGTGGTGGCTTGTTTTTTTGAAGTTCACCATATTTTGGTCAAAATATATGCTTGATAATTATCAAACAGGAGTGTAGTTACTGCATTCCTGTTTTTTTATTGGAGAAGAAATGTCATCTATTTTAGATGTAGAAATTACTGATAGAGTTAAGCGAATTCGTAAATCTTTGCGAGACAACAAGGTATCGGCCGCAGTCATTACCTCAAAGTCATCGGTACATTATTTCTCAGGATTTAGCGGGACGGATGCTTTTTTGTTGATTACTCAAAAATCTCTCACCTTGTTTAGTGATTCAAGATATACTGAAGAGGCAGAGAGAAGCGCCCCTTTGTTTAGATTTGTGTTATGGCGAAAGCACCCTACCTTATCAATCGGCAAGATTATAAAAGGTAAAAAAATTAAAAAGGTCTTGTTTGAAGAAAATTCAATAACTCAAGATTTTTACGCAAAACTTGTTGCGGTGGCAAAAGACACTATGTTTGTCCAGGGTGGTCGATGTATCAATAAAATTCGAGATATAAAAAGCAAATACGAGCTTAGGCTTATAAAGAAAGCATTGAGGATTGCCGAAGCTTCATTGCTTACGACAATCAAAAAGATTAAAATAGGGATGCTTGAAACTGAAATCTCTTTAGAGTTAGAGTATGCAATGCGAAAGAATGGAGCGGAAGGAATTGCTTTTCCAACAATTGTTGCGATTGATAGTAATAGCTCATTGCCTCACGCTCACCCTGGTAAAAAAAAGATAAAAGGTGGGTCAATCCTTCTGATAGACTGGGGTGCAAGGTATGGGTTCTATAATTCAGACTTGACACGAACCCTTTTTGTTGATAGCATTCCTAAAATTTGGAATTGTAAGTATTTACGTGTGTTAGAAGCACAGCAACTCGCAATCTCAAAAATTAAAGCAGGGGTGCTGGCAAATGAGGTTGATGCTATTGCCCGAGATTGTTTAAAACAGGATGGACTTGACGAGTTTTTTAGTCATAGCCTTGGTCATGGTGTGGGAATTGATATCCACGAAAGACCGACTTTGAGTAAAATAAATTCCAAGCCGTTAAATGAAGGTGAAGTTATAACTGTTGAACCTGGGGTATATTTTCCCGGGAAAGGTGGAATTAGAATAGAAGACATGGTAGTTGTTAGAAAGAATAAGGCTGAAGTTTTGTCTTGTTTGCCTCGCGACCTAAACCAAATAGTAATTTAATCTAAATAATGAGAAATCAATAAAAACGGAGGGTTTTGTAATGAGTACGGAACGAATTAAAGAATTGCTAGAGCTTATGGAAGAGCATGCACTTGCGGAGTTAGAACTTGAAGAAGGTGATTTTAAACTGAGATTGGCAAAACATACCGCACCAGCAATGGTAGCCGCAGCACCGTTAATGCAACATGCTCCAACGCCAGCTCCTGTTGGCACAGAGCAAGAAGACCCAGCAGTGGACAATAGTGATTTAACTCCGCTCACTAGCCCAATTGTTGGAACATTTTATCAAGCATCGTCTCCTGAAGCTGCTCCCTTTGTTAAGGTCGGTGATACTGTTACCGCAGACACCGTAGTTTGCATTGTTGAGGCAATGAAGGTTATGAATGAGATAAAGGCTGAAAAAGATGGAGTTATTGCTGAAATATTGGTAAAAAATGGAGAGGCTATAGAGTATGGACAGCCTTTATTCCTACTTAAATAAATTTGTTATTTAAGCGAAGGTAGCCATTAAGACTTATTATTAAAAGATGGAGAAAAATGTTTTCACGAATTTTAATTGCAAATAGAGGTGAGATTGCGGTCAGAATAATCCACACTTGCCAAAAATTGGGAGTGCAGACTGTGGTGGTCTTTTCTGAAGCAGACAGGGACTCTCTTCCCGTTAGGTTGGCAGATGCAGCAATCTGTATCGGTCCGGCAGAAAGTGCAAAAAGTTACCTTAATATCCCAAGCATAATTAGTGCTGCAGAAATCTCTGATGTTGAGGCGGTTCATCCTGGATATGGGTTTTTATCAGAAAATGCTCATTTTGCCGATATTTGTCGGTCGCTTGATATTGAATTTATTGGACCTACCTCAGACGCTATGGACAAAATGGCTGATAAGGCAGATGCTCGTGCAGTAGCTATTTCTGCCGGAGTGCCGGTACTTCCGGGAAGTGATGGGATTATCGAGGACGATGATGAAGCGATTGCTGTTGCTCGTAAAATAGGCTATCCGGTTATGGTTAAAGCGTGTGCTGGCGGTGGCGGTAGAGGAGTGCGAGTTGCGAGAAATGATGTCTCTCTTCGTACAGGCCTTGCGCAAGCTCGTTCCGAAGCAGAGGTATGTTTTGGTAATTCAACGGTATATCTTGAAAAGTTTTTAGAAAAACCAAGACATGTTGAGGTTCAAATTCTTGCAGATAATCATGGCACATGTATTCATCTCGGGGAAAGAGACTGCTCTATTCAGCGAAGGAATCAAAAACTGTGCGAAGAATCTCCGAGTGCTGTTCTTGACAATCGAACAAGAAAAAAATTGCACGAGGCGGCAGTAAATGTTTGTAAGGCGTGTGGCTACACCAATGCCGGAACGGTAGAATTTTTATATCAAGATGGAGAGTTTTACTTTTTAGAAATAAATATGCGAGTGCAAGTTGAGCATCCGGTAACTGAGATGGTTACAGGGATTGATATTGTTGAGCAGCAGCTAAGGATTGCGAGCGGCGAGAAGCTTGGTATTAGACAAAAGGATGTCAAGAGTCGCGGTCACGCCATTGAATGTAGAATAAATGCTGAGGATCACACAAATAATTTTGCTCCGTCTCCGGGATTGGTTAATATGTTTGTTGACCCGGTTAGAGATGGGGTGCGGGTGGATAGTCATATGTATTCCGGTTATAGGGTTCCACCAACTTATGACTCATTAATCGGTAAGCTTATTGTTCACGGCAAAGACAGGCGTGATGCAATCAAAAAAATGGATCATGCTATTCAAGAATTTGTCATTGACGGCATCAAGACTACCTTGCCATTTCATCGTGAATTAATGAATAATCATAAATTTATAAATTCTGATTACGACTTGAATTTTGTAACAGATTTACTTGACCTATAATTGTGGAGAAAAATATAATGTTGGCAAAATACGAAGAAATTATTGTAAAAGTTGCAGCGACTTTAATGGGTTTGCTTATGTTGGCTACTCCATTTAGCACAAAACTTATTTCAGCTTGTCCTGTTGCTGGAGGGTTGGTTGGCAAGGTTTTTGTTTTTGTTGTTGGTCTCATTGTTACTGCGTGCGTAGTGCGAGCGTGGGAGAAGGTAAAGGATGGGTGCGACAATATAAAGAAATCAATCGTGGTAAAAACAGAAGAAGGCGATAGCCTTATTGCAATCGGTGCGATTGAGGGGCTTTTGCGTGATGAACTTTGCCGAGAAAAAGATATTTATGATGTTAATGTTTCTTTGAATGTTGAAGAAGAAGGTTCTGATATAAGTTGTAATCTTCATTTTAAACTCGATACCCAACCAAATATTCCGGCAAGGGTAGATGTTCATAAAAGGACAGTTAAAGAGGCGTTTGAAAAACTTATTCCAGGGCAAAAAGAACTCAATGTTCGTTGTACTGTTGACAAAATTGTGGTAAGTGACAAAACAGAAAAAAATAGTGGATACGGAATCGGTGATGCTGATTTTAGCGGACCGGTTTATCCTGTGCCAAAGGCTGGCGAAAATGGAGAAGATGGCGATTTTTAAGATTTAGTGAAGAATAAAGTCCCTTGAATAGGGATAAGTGACAAGCAAAGAAGCTTTGCGTGTCCCTTGTTAATAATACTTTAGCGATATCTAAAGCACCTCCATTGTTCATTATTAATTATTAATTGTTAATTTAAATCTCGTAGCACTCTACGAGATTTACAGGTGTAATATGACCCAAAAACTTTCTGATTACGATTTTGAATTGCCACCAGAGTTGATTGCACAAACTCCTGCAGATAATAGAGAAAACTCTCGATTGCTATTTCTTAATCAAGGAAAAATAGGGCATTATTCATTTTCTGATTTGCCATCACTTTTACGGGCAGGTGATCTTTTGGTTAGAAATACGACAAAGGTTATCCCTGCACGGATTAAATGCACTCGGAGTGGTGGTGGTAAAAGCGAAGTGTTGTTGGTTAGAGAGATGGAGTCTTGTGTTTGGGAATGTTTGGCTCGTCCTACTTCAAGTTTGAAAGAGGGAAAAAAGATTTTTTTTGCCAATGAGTTAATGACAGGGGTCATTCGGGAAAGGCTTGGTGGCGGACGAGTTATTGTTGAGTTTTTGCCTGCCGATAATCTTGATTTTTGGGAAGTCGTGGAGAGGATTGGTGAGTTACCTCTTCCTCCCTATATCGCAAGAGAGGATGGTCCCACAGAAGATGACAGTAAGCGTTATCAAACCGTATTTGCTTCTCAACCGGGAGCGGTGGCAGCCCCAACTGCCGGTCTTCATTTTACGAAAAAAATCTTTGCAGAACTAAAAGATAAGGGTGTTGATGTTTGTGATGTAGTCTTGCATGTCGGTCCGGGAACCTTTCGTCCGGTTAAGGTTGAAAACATTACAGAACATATCATGGATTATGAATATTTTAGTATTTGCAAAAAAACTGCCGAGATGGTTAATAATGCCAAAAAGAAGGACGGCGGATTATTTCAGTTGGTACCACCAGCACAAGGGCATTAGAGTCGTCAGTTAATTCTGATGGAAAATTAGAAGCAGGAAATGGCAACACCAATATATTTATCTATCCACCTTATAAATTTAAAATTATAGATGGGATTATAACAAATTTTCATCTACCTCAAAGCACCTTGTTGATGATGATTAGCGCTCTTTATGGTCGAAAACGTATCCTTGAGGCATACCGGCAGGCAGTTGAAGAGAGGTATCGGTTTTATAGCTACGGCGATGCTATGTTGATTCTCAATTCTGTGTAAAGTGCCTGTGCTTTTTAACTTCAAATTCCAACTGCGGAATTTAGGTTAAAAATTTAGGGATGACAATTTATCTATAGTTGTTTTATCAAAACCATAGATTTCAAATAAAAGTTTATGAATTTCTGCTCTATATTTTCCGTGTTTGGCTTTACTACGATAGGTTTGATTGTTTTTGTCGATTTCGCTCACAATGTCTGCAAATTTATCTTGGATTGATTGTTGAGGAATGATTATTGGGATTGACTCGATGTCAATTTTTCTAAGGACACTGCCTATTTGTGGAGAATTTTTTATTGGTCTAATCCTACTAAAAAAGAAATCCATTATTCTGCTGTTTAGATAGGCTGTTACATATTCTGGCAACAATCCATCAACCGTTACTATGTTATAAATGGAGAGATCTGTCAGTCGTTTCTGCTTATCAATAAATGCCAAAAGCGGAGGGGCATTTCTTGCCAAAAGTATTTTTTTGCTATTGATAATATTTTTTTTTGGGCTTCGAAGCAACATTCGTGGTTCATAAAAAACATATTTTGTATGTTCAAAACACTCATATTGGGTTATTTCATACTGAGTTATGATTGGCAACCAGCGTTCGCTTTTTCTTCCTTCTGAGATATACATTGAACGATTTCTTGTAGTTATGCCAGGCACAATTTCTGCAACATCTCCAAGCTTTCTTCCTTTGTCTATTATTTCAAGATATAAATCACTTAAAATTTTCGGTGGAAGAAGGTCTTTGGATAGTTGAATTTTAGTTTGACCAAGAGCTTCCTTTATTTTCTTGTAAATTTTATCACTTTTTACAGGTGGAGTTACGACTGAAGATGCCCCTGCTGAAAATATATTTTCAATAATTTCAATCTTATTGGTTTCGCAAATAACAACAACGGCAGGTATATTGTCGGCGTCAAAACAAAGTTTTTGACAGATACTTGCATTTGATATGCCTTCCAATGATAGATTGAGCACAATTCCAGCAACTGGGTTTTCCTTTGCATATAGTAGAATTTCTTCTTCGCTATTTATTTCAATAATCTCAAAGTTGTCGTTAATAAGTCTATCTTTGACATTATATCTCAAACTATCATCTTCTATGGCAATAATAATCTTTTGCATAATTTCTCCTTATAAACATTATCGGTCTTTGGCGTGGTTTTAGTAAGCAAATTTTATGAATAATAAAAATCAACCTCTTTTGAAAACGTTTACCCTAAATTCCATATTAATTGCGGAATTTAGAATTAAGGTCAAGGAGTGGTTATGAATTATTGAAGGACTTTGACATCGCAAGTTTTTCTTAATTCTTTGAATATTTTGGTGTGTAGTTCGTTGATGTATTGTTTTTTTATTAGGTTTAAAATGTCTTTGTCTGTCATTTTTTCTTTTCTAAGAATATGAACACCCCATGGAGATACTATTGGTTTCGAAATTTGATTTGTTTTTAATGTTCTCATCTTCTTTGAGAGAGTTTTGCCAAATTGAGACATTATTATACATCCTAAGTGTCCACCTTGAGAGGCAGAGGTTCCGTCTTCGGAAAACTCTTTGGCAACCTCGGTAAATTTCTTGCCAACCTGTAGTTGTTTTTCGACTTTCTTCGCTTTTTCATCGCTTTTGCAATTACCTTATTCGGATGAAAATTATAATCTTCATCCACAGTCATCCCACAACTAA
>CAMZKK010000247.1 GCA_947311175.1 uncultured Planctomycetota bacterium
CCCGACTTAGAGAGGGGTAAGCTTATTTGTGGATGTGGAGAAAAAGCTACCTTTAAACTTTCTGATGAAGGTGTTGAGTCCAAGCATTTTAAATTGGTCAAAGATGGTGATAAAATCACGGTGTCTAAGTTTAAAAACAGTGACGCTATATTTTTCGTTAATGAAAATCAAGTAGAGAAGAAGGCTGAGATTTCAGTTGGCGATAAAATAAAGCTAGGAGACACTACTTTGAAGCTGGTAGAGTCTAAAGATAAATCTGAATCTAGTTCAAAAAAAATAAAGAGTACATCTACCAAAAAAATAATCAAAAAAAATAAAGAAGTTGATAAAGTACAATCTGAAAAGAAAGATAAGAAAGATACCAAAAAATCTTCTTCCGCAACAACCACTAAGAGGATGAAAAAGAAGTCTGAAAAACAATCTGAAGATAAATTTGAAAAAGAATTTGATGATAAATTTGATGATAAATTTGATGATACAGATTATAATTTTGAAAAACAATTTTTGGGAAATGTGTCAAACAGAAGTTCTCGAAACACCCAAAGAAAAATAAATGTTAATAAAGCCCGGCCTCGTTCTCCCTCTATTAGCGCGGTGCAATTATTAAAGACCAAAAAAGCCAAGGCGATAGAGAATCGACCATATAAATCCAGTCATATCTTAATTGGAGCAATAGTTGTCACTGTCCTTGGGGTTGGGTTCCATCTGTTAACAAGAACAGATCCTTTTGAGGCAGCTTACTTGCGGGTAGATTCAATGATAAATGCTCGACAATATGAAAAAGCGCTTAAAGTAGTAAGGGAAACCAATTCTTGGTTGCCTAGTAGGTACAAATCGCTCTTAAAGGGTCAAGAAGATGAAATAAGCAAAATGGTTGTGGCAAAATCTAAATATGTGGTTTTGCGAAAGCAGTGGCGTGAATATCTCAGAAACAGAGATTCTATGTCTAAAGGAGATAGAATAAAAAAATGTAAAGAGCTATATCCGATTGCCGTAAATAATGCCTATGCGATTAAAATGAAAACTGATAAATATATTTCTAATGAAATAACTCGGATAAAAAAAGGAAAATAAAATTCATTGATTGCTATCAAAAAAGAAAACGACGGATTTTCTTTTTCGGCAAAGGTAAGGCCTGGTGCTAGAAAAAATGAAATTTCAGGCATTCATGACGAATGTTTAAAGATTAAGGTTACGGCTGCTCCGGAAAAAGGAAAAGCCAACAAGGCGATAATTGCTCTATTGGCAAAGGAAATGAATATACCAAAGAGTCGAATTAGTATTTTAAACGGTGAGACATCCTCATTGAAAAAGATATTTATAAAAGAGGTTGACCCTGAAAAACTCTTAAATATTATTACTAAAACATTATCTTAGAGGAGAGAAAATGAGCGAAATAAAGAAAAAAATTGATGAAGCTGCAGGCGTTATCAAAAAAGAATTAAATTGCAACCCAAAGGTCGGAATTATTCTTGGCACAGGTCTTGGTGAGCTTGCTGCTAAACTTGATGATGCAAAAGAGATTGATTATAGTCAAATACCACATTTTCCGGAAAGCACAGTTCAAGGGCATGCCGGAAAATTTATTGCCGGCAAACTCTCTGGAACCGAAGTAGTAGTAATGGAGGGTAGATTTCATTATTATGAAGGTTATTCGCTTGAGCAGGTGACATTTCCGGTTAGAGTAATGGCTGCTCTTGGCATTGATACTCTGATTGTTACTTGTGCTTGTGGCGGTATGAATCCAATGCACGAAAAGGGTGACATCTTAATTCTTGATGACCACATTAATCTACTTGGCGATAATCCTTTGATTGGCAAAAATGATGAAAGTCTTGGCCCTAGATTTCCTGATATGTATTGTCCTTATAGCCCTGAGCTTATTTCTGTTGCGGAAAAGATTGCCTTACATGAATCTATTCGGGTGCAAAAAGGGGTTTATGTGATGGTTAGTGGTCCATGTCTTGAAACACGAGCAGAGTATCGTTTCTTGCGAATGATTGGCGCAGATGCCGTTGGTATGAGCACCGTGCCTGAAGTTATCGTTGCGGTTCATTCGGGATTAAAAGTTCTTGGACTTGGCGTGCTTACCGATATGTGTTTGCCTGATGCCTTGCAACCGGTTAATATTGATGAGATTATTGAAGTAGCAACAACTACAGGACCGAAGTTAGAAAAGATAATTTCAGGGGTGGTCAAGAATATTGGAGAGCAAGAATAATGAAAAAATGTAAAATGAAAGAAATTAAAACATTATTGTTGACAGCGCTGTTTTCCATTACGATTTTTATGGTAGGGGGTTGTGCTGATAGTATTGAAAAAAACAAGGCGTCTAGTCAGAGATTTTTTATTGAAAAACTTATGGTTGATGCTAATGACATAGAAAAAGATGTCAAACTTGAAAATAAAAAAATTGTTGCTCACAATGGCTTTGGGTGGATTGATATTGGTGGTCTTGGCGCTGGCAAAGCGAAAGATTTAAATGCTTATGATCAAAGTTTGGTAAGAATGATAATTCCAAAAGGTAATTTTGAAGGTTATGCCGAAGCAAATTATTCCGTAGGTAGTCACAAAAAAGGCATTAGTACTAAATATTTTTTAACTTCTTTTCCGATAGACTATTTATCGAATGTTGAAGATGATGATAAGGTAGAGAATTCTACCGAAGTAACCTTGAACTCGAATGTAAAGGGTTCGGAGAAAAAGAACTCGTTAGAGTCACTAAAAAGAGTCTGTCTCAAAAAGGTTGATGTTAAAGGTCAATACAATGATAAAGTGGCGTTTAGGGTAAAGGCAAAAGGTATCTTGGTAGATATCTTTGCTGACAAAGCTTTAGAAAAACAGGCGGAAAAATTTGCTGATTTAATAGCGGCAAAAATTGAAAAGGAAGTGGCTGAAAGATATGCTCTGCTTAGTGATGTTACAAAGATGCGGGGAAAACAATCCCCTTCAGAGGTTGGACTACACGGCTTTCTTGGTCATCTTGAAGAGCATCTTGATATGGGACGGATGGAATATCAGCCATTTCGTAAAAAATTCTAAGTAGTCTAATCTTGCATAGGTTTTACATTAAATTATATTTATAAATTTAGTTAGGTAGAAAAATGACAGTATTTAAATCAGTAGATAACACAATTAAATTTTCTGAATCAGAGGAGGCAACTTTAGCATTTTGGAAAGAGAAAGAGGTCTTTAAAAAACAGATAGGTTTAAATAATGCAGAGTCTTGCTCTGCAGATGGGCGTGAGCATAAACCGTATATTTTTTTTGAAGGACCGCCAACTGCAAATGGAATTCCCCATCCAGGGCATGTCCTTACTCGGGTTATTAAGGATGTATTCCTTCGTTATAAATCAATGAATGGCTTTGATGTGCAAAGAAAAGCCGGATGGGATACTCATGGTTTGCCGGTTGAGATTGAGATAGAAAAAGAGCTTGGAATTGAAGGCAAAGAAGGGATTGAAGAGTATGGGATTGAGCCTTTTGTTAAAAAATGTCGTTCTTCTGTCTTTAAATATTCAGGTCTTTGGACAAAAATGACTGAAAGGATTGGCTTTTGGATTGATCTCGATAACCCTTATGTAACTTATGAGCAGGATTATATAGAAAGTGTTTGGTGGATATTAAAGAAATTTTGGGATGCCGGTCTGCTTTATCACGGGCATAAAATTGTTCCTTATTGTCCTCGTTGTGGAACCGCACTTTCAAGCCATGAGGTTGGTCAAGGATATAAGGAAGTATTTGACCCGTCTGTATTTGTAACATTTAAAGTAAAGGGAGAAGAGTCTCTTTCTTTTCTTGCCTGGACAACGACTCCTTGGACATTGCTATCTAATACAGCTTTGGCTATTGGTGAAAAATATGATTATGATTATGTAAAAGTAGAAGATGAGACCTTGATTTTGGCATCTGCCTTACGAGAAAAAGTTCTTGCTAAGGTTGAGCATGAAGTTATTAAAACCGTTAGCGGCAAAGAGCTTCTTGGGATGGAGTATGAGCAACTGTTCACCTTTGAAACGCCGGATAAAGCTGCATTTAGGGTTATTGACGGTGATTTTGTGGGATTAGATGCCGGTAGTGGGATTGTTCATATTGCCCCTGCATTTGGTGAAGATGACTATCGAATAGCAATGGATAATGATATTCCGGTTATTAATCTTGTTGAGCCGAATGGCACCTTTTCTAAGGCAGTGAAGCCATGGAGTGGAGTGTTTGTAAAGGATGCGGATAAACTTATTCTTAAGGAATTAAAAGAACGCAAGCAAGTGTTGAAGGTAGAGCAGTATAAACATGACTATCCATTCTGTTGGCGTTGTGATTCTCCGCTTATTTATTATGCCCGTCCGACATGGTATATTAAGACAACCAGTGTCAAAGATGAAATGCTAAAAAACAATCAAAAGGTTGAATGGTATCCTTCACATATCAAAGACGGTAGATTTGGTAATTTCCTTGCCACAAATGTCGATTGGGCATTATCTCGTGAAAGATATTGGGGGACACCTTTACCAATTTGGGAATGTGAGGGTTGTGATTACCAGACTGCGATTGGTTCAATTAAAGAACTAAAAGAAAAAGCAACAGATTTTGATGGTGAGATTGAACTTCATAAACCATATGTCGATGATGTAAAACTTGATTGTCCGAGATGTGGTTCAAAATTAAAACGGGTTAAAGAGGTAATTGACTGTTGGTTTGATTCCGGGGCAATGCCTTTGGCACAGTGGGGATATCCTCATAGTGAGGGCAGTGATGCCTTGATAAAGGATTCATATCCTGCCGCCTTTATTACTGAAGCGATTGACCAAACTCGCGGGTGGTTTTATTCTTTGTTGGCAATTTCTACCTTGCTTAAAAAATGTGCCGAAATTCAACAAGAAAAATTGTCAAATGGTTCTTTGGCGCTTGCGGATAAGGATTGTAGCCTCGATCATTTTGCAGGCATTGAATATCCTGCTCCATATAAACGATGTTTGGTGCTTGGGCATGTTTGTGATGAAAAAGGTTACAAGATGTCTAAGTCAAAAGGCAATTATCTTGATCCTTGGGAAATAATGGATGAGAATGGGGCTGACGCAATGCGTTGGTATTTTTATTCAAGTAATAATCCTTGGGTTAGTGTAAGATTTTTCAAAAGTGCGGTCAAAGATGCACAGAAGGATTTTTTGATTCGTTTGCGGAATGTATATCAATTTTTTGTAATTTATGCAAACATTGATGAATTCAATCCGGTTAGTAATGTTGATAGTGTAAAGTGTATTTCAGATATAAGAAAGACCTCGTCATATATTCCGATTGCCAATCGCAGTCGATTAGACAAATGGATTATGTCAAAGCTTTCTACCGCGATTAATACCTTTTCAAGCAGTCTTGATGATATGGATATATTGTCGGCATGTAAGGCGCTTGATTCCTTTGTTGATGGGCTTTCAAATTGGTATGTCAGACGAAGTCGTGATAG
>CAMZKK010000248.1 GCA_947311175.1 uncultured Planctomycetota bacterium
AGCGATGAAGTTATTGTTGTCTTGCCGGTTCCACCCTTACCGCTGACAACAACAATTTCTTTAAATGACTCAGCATTTCCCTTTGATAAATTATTTTCATTTGTGAGGTTTTGCTGTTCATAGACAAATGGTTTATATTCTGGTTTTTTACCTTCAATGGCTTTGATATTTTCAAATATTCCTGCAAAAATATTTGCAAGCTCAGGGTGATGATTTATTAGAACATCACCTTTTGAATATGATTCTGCATATTTTCTATCAAATGGAATTCTTCCTAAAATAGGAATATTATATTCATCTGCAAAATCGGTAATTATTTTATCTTCACCGTCTGAGCGATTAATTACAATGCCTGTTGGGTTGCCAAGACTGAGTGCTAATTCAGCGGCAAGTTTTAGATCGTTAAGCCCAAAAGGAGTTGGCTCTGTTACCAATACCGCTATCGTATCATTGCCACCAAGTGCTTCAACTACCGGACATGCTGTTCCCGGGGAGGCATCGAGGATATTGATGGCATCTCCATTTTGGATATGAGTTTTTAGTTGTTTAACCACCATCGGGGCAAGTGATTCACCAATATTTAAAATGCCATAACCAAAATAAAATGGACGATTTTCATTTCTTTCAGAATAAAAAACCTTCCCGAGAGGAGATGGTTTTTCAACAAGTGCTTGATGCGGACAGACAAAAGCACAAGCACCGCAGGCATGACATAATTCACCGAAGAATAATATTTTTTTCTTAACCAATGCCAAAGCGTTATACTTGCAGGCGTTTACACATTCTCCACAACCTACACATTTTTCAGAATTATATTCAGGCTTAAGAACTGTAACCTTTTCTTCGCTCATATTTTCCGATGGCACAAATAAATGTCCGTTGGGTTCTTCGACATCACCATCTAACAATCGGACTTCTTTTCCACAATTAGCCAAAAAATATGATAAATTAACGGCAAAGGTTGTTTTGCCAGTTCCGCCTTTTCCACTTGCGATAGTTATATTCATGATAAACTTCCTTTCGTGCTTTCTTTAATAATAAACTCACCAACTTTTCTATTTATGTTTTTTGCAATGACTTCACACTTAACCTTTAAGAGAAAAAATATATGCTTGGGGCAAGAGTTAAGGGTTTCATAATTCCCTTGCCCTTTTGAAATAACAATATCTGATTCCTCAAAAACTTTTTGAAACTCCTTTGAACATTTTTCCAAAACCGTTCCCGGATATCCGGCGCCATTGCTAATTACCGGCACAAGTGAGGTTATCCCAACCTTTTCTGCATCTTCTAATAAAACATCATTGATGACATGAATTCCCCTAACTGCAAATGTCACTTTGTTAGTTGGGAGTTGCTCAATAAATAATTTATCAAAGACAATTTCCCCGGCATTATCCCCAAGGTATAAAATTTTATCAGCATTACAAATTGCTTTTTTAAAATCTGTAATCACAGCTGATGAAATCTTAAATTTTAATGCCTGCTTTATTTCTTGATGGATTGACTCATTGCTGAATTTATGATTCGCCCCAAAATCAATAATATTTCCGGCAATGGCAAGTCGCAATCCTGCTTCAAACGAATCATTTGCTTGTGAAATTATTTCTCTTAACTCACCTTCAAGATTAAGAATATAATTGTTTGACTTTTCTTTGATTTCTCGATAAGTGTCTTTTTTGCTGGTGTGTTTTTCAATTATATCAAATACTTTTCTTGCTATCTGCGGAGGACAATCGGAAAAATCAATAACACTCATTTCTGCGAAAACCTCACGCATAATCTTTTCGCGTGTCTCTTCCTCTAAATCCTTACTTGCCCGCAATGCTTGATTAGCAAAGCATGGCATACATTCATAATATGTCTTCATTGTTTCTCCATAGTTGTTTTAGCTCAGAAGCTTCGGCGAGCACCTTAGTTGTCTGAAAATCTTTCATCTGATTTTTTTGTTCTGACCTTTCCTTTGTGTTTTTCCTGCCAACCTGCATTAGCATTTTCGTATGAATCGAAATCAGGAATATATGGCTTGATGTCAAGCAATGGAGTGCCGTCTAACATATCCGGTCCTTCAATTTTTAAAATATTTTCTTTTATATCCAATAACTTGACAATCGACATACCAATTGCATTTGGCCGCTTTGGTGCCCGAATGGCAAAAACACCGTGAATTTCATCTTCAAGAAATGGTTTCATTTGCAATTTATAGCCATCTGATTTATCAAAATTATAAATCAGAATAATATGAGAAAACTCATTAAGGTCTTTTAATCCTGCCTTAAATTCTGCATAAATCTCAACCGTCCCTGTTATTCCACTTGCCCCAGGGGGCTGAATAGGCATTCCAGTAGTTTCGGCAAATGGGGTATTGATAATCCCTATGGGACTAAAAGTTATTTTTTGAATAGAAGGTAAAATCTTCTGTAGATTATCACACTTTATCCAACCATCTTTAGGTAAAGAATGAAAACAAACAGGTTTTTTGTTTTTCCACTCTCGCATTGGCGGAACTTCCCATTGCGTATACCGGTCAAGAGGTTCAGCGTTTTTATCAATCATATATCCCTCAGGGTGATAACCGCAGGTGATATCTTCTACCAAATTTTTATTATTTTTCATTTTTAATTCCCATTTTCAATTTTCAATTTATTAAGTCAGCACCACTATAAATCTCTTCCTCCATAATTCCAACAACTGCATGCCCCGGATGTTTTTCAGGATTCCATTTTTTCATATCTTCAAATTCATAACCATTTTTGCAATAGTCAAGCAACCCTTTGATTTGATATGACTTGCCTTCTTTGGTGATGAACAACACACAGCCCTTAGACCCGTTGAGAATATTAACTCTTGTCTTATTAAAATAATTATCAGCAATAAGAATTTTTTTGTCTTTATATAAACTGACGCAGGTTGCATAAATGCTATTTGGCATTCCATCTCTATTTACAGTGGTAAGCACGACTGCATCTTCTTTATTATTCCAAGCATCTATAATTTCCTTCGGTAATGTTTCCATAATCTAATCCTTTATAATTAACTTCAAATTTTATTAATGAGTCCAATCTATGATTTTATTTTTTGCAAGTGACGGTATAAAAAATATTATGATTAATTCTTTTTTCTTTGATTGTATTTATCTCAAGTAAATTACCAATATATTTCAAAACCTCATTGCGGTGAATCCCTAATCCGTTTGCAATATCTTCAATCGAGCATGGTCTGCACTTAATCAATGCCAAGACATCTTCCTTCGTGGCGGTAAACTTTTTTTGATTATGAATATTAGAAAAATCTGTAATTATTTCTGCTTCAACATCAAACAAACCTTTTAGCTTTTCTAATACTTTCTGCGATGCAGGAATTGTAAAGTCTTCTGCTGGCGGTCGACTAACCGTATTTAATTGCACTTTATCCGGTTTTATCAAATTGACCCAATCTGAAATTCTTTTGACATCAGCATGAATGGCATTTACTCCTGAAATAAGAAAAACTTCTAACCATATCTTTTGTTGAAATATCTTTCTAAAAGAAATCAAGCCTTCAATTATTTTATTAAAGTCAAGAGTTGAAGATGGGCGATTAATATGCTTAAATATTTTTTCTTCACCGGCATCAAGGCTTGGTATTACTATGTCTGCATTTATTATTTCTTGCTGAACTTCGTCTTGCCACAAAAGAGAGCTATTTGTTAAGACAACAATTGGAATGTCTGATATTTTTTTTAATCCATTAATAATTTTATCTAAACCCAAACATAAAGTCGGCTCACCCGAACCGGAAATAGTCAGAACATCCGGCTTTATGCTATTGTCATCATTGAGCTTTGTCTCAACCTCTTTAATTATATTTTCAGGGTCAACAAAATTTTGTCGCTTAGTTGTTAGGCAAGTAGTTTTTCCAAGTTGACAATAAATACAATCAAATGAGCAATATTTGAATGGCACAACATCAATGCCAAGCGATCTGCCTAATCGTCGAGAAGGCACAGGTCCGAAAATATGAGTTTTCTTTTCGCAAAAATTCATGTCTTTTTAAACCATCCTGATTTTGGCAATTCATCAAATTTGATGGGAGTTGGTGCTGTCCAACTACCATTTGATGTAATTCTCCATTTTGTATACTTTTTTATTTCAACAACATCCCTATCAATGGTAAAACCATCAGGATGATAACCTGCTTTAATTTCATCTATTTTAAATATATCTTGATTCATTTTATCTCTATCTAAAATGTAACCCTCGACTAAAAAAACAAGTCTTGTCAAGGGTTACTAGTGAGGGAGTAATTATTTTTCTAATTCGTTTAATCTGGCTTGAATATTTGCAAGATTGTTTTCTAATGACTTTGCTTGATTCTTGAGATATTCTATTTCTTGCTCACCAGTTAGTTGTTGAGATTCTGGGACATAATTATTGACTGATTGTTGCATTACAGAAAAGTTTCTTGCTCTAAATCCTCCGCCACCGCCACCAAATCCACGACCGCCTCCTCTTCTCATTCCAATTCCTCTTGTTACTCCGTTAAACAATCTGCGACCAAAATTTACCGGATTGATGGTTGTTGTATTTCCTGAACAATTTCCTAAACCTCGTCCAGTCATAGCTCCTGCACCATTTGGTCCTGTTCCATTTAAATTTGGCATAATATTATCCTTTCTATGATAAAAATAATTGACCTAAATTCCGTAGTTGGAATTTAGAATTAAAAATTAAAAGTTGAGAATTAAAAGTGAAGGAGGCTCTACGAGCGATATTTAACAAAATGAAAGTCTATATTTTTCATTCATCACTGAGTGAAGAGAAATATAGGTGACACAAATTATCAAAAATACCTTTACTCGAAGCTGAATTACCTTTATCTTCAACTTTTAATTCTTATACCCAAAAAGGGCGCATTCTTTTTAATTAAATTCCGCATTAACTGTGGAATTTATGATTAACCACGAGTCATTCTTTTCCCACATTGAGGGCATTCCTTTTCTGTGCAAGGTTGCCCTCGCTGATGTGGCTCACGATGTCCGCAATCTGTGCAAACACATTCACCACCTGCTCCTAATGAATTTCCTCCCATTTTTCCCATTCCTCCTCCTTGACTTCCATTTCCATTTTTATTTGGCATTTCATTCTCCTTTCTGGTGAGTTTTGCCATAGTTTGATTTAAAAATTACCTCTATGTCGATGTCTCTTAAATTTGCATTTACAACCAGGCATTGTATATTCTGGTGAAGGAATTTTTCCTTGCAAAAATTGTCTGTAAATATTTTCAACCTCTCCTGAAACAAAGGGTATTAGCCTAATTTTTGAATTTACAATCATATCTGTTAATCTATGACTAATTGCCCCACAAATGAGCACGTCAACATTAAGCTCAGAAAGATACAAAACTCTTTCCATAAGGGTTGCTGCTGTTATTTTCTTTTCTTCCGATTTTTCTTCAATACTATCAAAAAACATTATATTTTTAGACACATCAAAAACCGGAGAGATTCTGCTCCCCCAAACCGCAATTGCGATAATCATAACTAAAACCTTTGCACAATAATTCATAATAGAAAAACATCTATCGCAATAGTCATTTCACAACACTACCTATACAAATTTAGTGCCAAAGTTTTAAGGAAAAACAGAAGCCATAAGTTATATAGCATTCAAGACTTGCAACTTAGAATAAAATCCAACCCTTCAAGCAGTAGCAATTCTGCAATCATAGACAATGCAAAGCATTGCATTTATCCTAAATTCCGCAGCATTTGCCCTTTTCGGGTATAACTGCGAAATTTAGGTTTATGCTTGTATCGTTGTGCTTTTGATTCAGTAATCCTATGGGATGGATGTGAAATAAAATAATAATTTAGAATCAAGCTTATATCATTGACAAATTTAAAGAAAAACTTCGCAACACCACTTCCGGGGTAACGTTGTTTGATAGCTTTGTCATTGACTCTTCAAGTAATTCTAATTTTTTTAATTCATTTCGCGGAACTTTGCTGTGTCTTAATTCTTTTCGAAAAATAAGGGTAAGCAATTCAAATAATTTGTTGATATTGTTTCTTGTCTGAAAACCATTTTTTTCCTTAGTGCTTGAGATTAGCCATTCAGACAAGGATAGTGCATCTGCCGGGCGTAGTCGGGACAAATTATTTTTTAGCCACAGATATTTTTCTTGAAATTCTTTGTCAGAAAATTCTAATGCCTTACCAATACTTCCCTCTGCCATTTCCACTGCAATGGCAATTTTGGTTTCATCATTGTGGTCATTCTGATGAAAATATTTTATAATCTCATCGTCAGAAATTCTTGTCATTCTTATTATTTGACAACGAGAAATTATAGTTTTTAATAGCCCGTCTATTCCCTCGGCTCGAAGGATTATGTGGGTATTTTGAGGAGGTTCTTCTAAAGTTTTTAAAAAGCAATTAGCCGAAGAAGTATTCATCTTTGTAGAATTTGGGATAAAACAAACCTTACTGTTTGAGAGGGTTGGTTTTTTATTTATCTCATTACAAAGTTCACGCATTTCCCTAACAGAAATTTCATTTTTTTCTTCGATTAAAACGAGATAATCCGGATGATGATTATTTTCAAAGGCACGACAGCTTTTGCAATCTCCGCAGGCGGTGGTCTTGCTGCTAAGGCATAAAATTGTTTTGGCAAATGCTTCAATAACGGTTCGTTTTCCAATACCTCTTAATCCGGTAAATATATAACTTGAATTGATTCTTCCTTTTTCAATCTGCTGCGTTAAGTTTTCAATTGTTTGTTCGTGAGATATTATTTTAGAAAAGCTCACGTTTTGTTATCTCCATAATTTTTTCGTTTAAGTTTTCTATGCTGGCAGTGCCATCAACGATAAAAACATTATTTGTTTCTTGTGCCAACATCAAATATCCTTCTCTAATTTTATGGTGAAAATCAAAACCTTTGTTTTCCATCCTGTCCTTTTTGCTACCCACTCGTTTCATCCCGACTTCAGTTGGCACATCAATAACAATTGTAATGTCAGGGTTTAGTGAATTTGTCGCAAGGGTGGCAATATTTTTTATGTCTTCAATTTTTTCACCACCGGCAATTCCTTGATACGCAATTGTTGACATTATAAATCTATCACAAATCACAAATGTCCCTTCATTCAATGCCGGAATAATTACTTCTTCAACAAGCTGAGCCCTCGCAGCCATAAATAGTAAAAGCTCGGTTTTAGTAGCCATTTCAATAAATTTTGAATCAAGCAAGATATCTCTAACTTTTTCTCCAATTATTGTTCCGCCCGGCTCACGAAGGGTAATTACTTTTTTTCCAAAATCATTGAGCATCTCTGCCAATAATTTCACTTGAGTGCTTTTGCCGCCACCGTCAGGGCCTTCAAATACGATTAATTTTCCTCTGGTTGAATTATTAATCATCACTACCGCCGAGAAGTCCAGTCCGTAGCAAGAAATAAAGAAGTTGGGCAACTGCAGCAATGGTTGCGGCAACATAGGTCATTGCAGCTGCATTAAGGACCTTGTTTACTCCCTCAATCTCTTCATGTGAATTGATAATTCCGGTTGTTGCAAGGGCAACCTTTGCTCTGCTTGAGGCATTAATTTCTACCGGCAGGGTGATTATTTGAAAAAGAACAGTAAAGCTAAAGATAATAATTCCTATTTGGGCTAATCCCATACTATTGATAAACATTCCAAGGAAGATAATTGGCCATGCCAACCAAGAACCTATTCCGGCAAGTGGAACAAGTGAAGAACGAAGTCCCAAAAATCCGTAATTTTGGGCATGTTGCAAGGCGTGTCCTGCTTCGTGGCAAGCTATTCCAACAGCTGCAACGCTTGAATTGTTATAAACATCGGGTGATAATCTTAAGGTTCTTGTTGTCGGGTCATAGTGATCAGAGAGCCAGCCTTGAGTCATCTCAATAGTGCAATCCGTAACTCCTTCTCGGCAAAGCATTTGTCTTGCTGCTTCTGCCCCGGAAATACCACTGGAATTACGAATCTTGCTGTATTTAGAGAATGCACCCTTGACCTTCATTTGTGCCCACATTGCAAACAACATTGTTGGTCCAATAAGCATCCAGTATAACGGATCAAACATTGCATAAAATCCCATGTGAAACTCCTTTATTTCAATTGTTAAGACTAAACATTATACTCCATCTTTTAAAAAAAACTATAATTATTTGTCATAATTAAGTATGATGCATTCGGTAATAATTAATTTTTTTTAAGGAGTAATTATGAGTCATTTTTTTGCATATCTTTCAAGAATGAAACTTATTCGTCGATGGGGACTTATGCGCAATATTCAGTCGGAAAACATTCAAGAACATAGTTTAAGAGTGGCAATGATTGCTCATGGGCTAGCAGTGATAAAAAACAAAAAATTTGAGGGAAACCTTAATTCGGAAAGAGTTGCTTTACTTGCAATGTTCCACGATGCAAATGAGGTTATTACCGGTGACTTGCCAACTCCAATCAAATACTTTAATCCTGAAATCAAAAATTCTTACAAAGCAATTGAGAACGTTGCGAATAAAAAACTTTTTGATATGTTGCCAGCTGAATTAACTGAAGACTATGATGATGTTTTTTTTAAAAAAGAAAAAGATGCAGAGCTTTGGTTGTTAATCAAGGCTGCTGATAAAATTTGTGCATACATAAAGTGCATGGAAGAAATAAGTGCGGGCAATTTAGAATTTAAAAAAGCGGAGCAAGTCCTTAGGGCAAGTATTAGAGAATTTAACTTGCCGGAAGTTGATTATTTTTTAGAAATATATCTTCCAAGTTTTTTGCTTACCCTTGATGAATTGGGATAATTTAATGCATCGCCATTGTTTGAAAGATTTTTAATTTGAAAAACATTTTACCGGTTATATTTTTTATTGTTTTAGGGCTGTCAGTTATTGCTGTATCTGCTGAAAATAATTTTCAGATAATAGCAAAGGCATCTACAGTAAAAAAATTTTCTATTTGGGAATGGGATTTTATAGCCTCAGGGTTAAAGAAAATTAATCATGAACAAGCTTTGTTTGACGCAGTTGTAGTAAATCCACTAGGCGAAAAAATTATTGTTCCTGCCTTTTTGAATAATGAAAATTTCAAAAGTTTTTGGCGGATACGATTTTGTCCAAGAATAATTGGTGATTATCAAGTTCAACTTTTTTTTCGAAAAAATGGAGAAAAAACATTTATCGCAAAAACTTCATTTGCCTGCTTGCCTTCTAAAAGCAAAGGATTTTTGCAACGGAATCAAGTCTCTCCAAACTATTTAAAATTTTCAAATGGTGAAGGTTTTTTTGCCATTGGCTTTAATGTTTGCTGGTCAGATTCTGCCAATAAACTTAATGACTATTTACGGTACCTTGATTTGTTAGAAAAGAATGGCTGCAGTTATACTCGACTGTGGCTTTGTTCTTGGGGGTTTAATTTAGAAACAGAAAAACCCTATATTTATAATTATAAAGCAGCGATGATGTTAGATACCATTTTAAAAAAAGCGAAAGAAAAGAATATCTATATTAAACTTTGTCTTTTAAATTTTCACGATTTCATTTCCAATTCAAACAAAGGGCCATATTTATCGAAATCAGGACCATGTAAAAATGGGGCTGATTTTTTTAAAAAAGAAGAAGCAAAAAATATTTTTAAGGCATTTCTCAGATATGTTGTTGCAAGATATGGTGCACATACCAGTCTTTATGGTTGGGAGCTATGGAATGAAATACTTTATACAAATAGCAATCTTTCTCAACAAGGAATGTCTAACGAGAAAGCCATTAAAACTTTATTTGTCCCTTGGACGATAGAAATGGCAAAAACGTTACGAAGTCTGGATTCATATAAACACTTGATAACGACGAGTATTGGACTAAATGAAAGTTGGGCTGAAATATGGAAAATACCAGAAATAGATATTGTGCAATATCATAGCTATCTAAATCACCCGCAAAATAAATCATTACTTGCGGAAGATGATATTCCAAATCTATTTATTAAAATAAAAAAGAAATTAGATTTTTACAAAAAGCCTTTTTTGATATCTGAATTTGGCTATGCCGGAACCAATGACGATAATCTTTTTAACGATTTAGACAAGGGGGGAATTGCCCTTCATTCTTCTATTTGGGCAGCTGCTTTTTCTGGTTATTCAGGAACGGCAATGCACTGGTGGTGGGATAATTATATTGACAAAAATCAATTATACTATCACTTCGCTGCTCTCTCCGGATTTTTTAAAAATTTTAATTGGGATGACAACCTTATTTTTTTTACGAATAATAAGGATAAATATCTGCAGATTATGGGGATTAAGGGAAATGAAAATATCTATTTATGGTTATCAAATAAACGTTCTAATTGGTTTACAATTTTAAAACAAAAACAACCAATTGAGCCAATAGAGGGATATGCATTTACTTTAAAGGGTGATAATTCTTCCACCTATACTATTGAATGGTTTGATACGAAAAAAATAAAATTATTGCTACCAAAATATTAAAAGATATTTCTAACATCACAATCAAGGCGCCAACCTTTAAATTAGATATCGCGGCTAAGATTTATAAAAATCATTAAAACGAAAGCTCTAAGTTAAAGCCCTTAGAACTCCCAACACAAGCTCCTATTAATCCTAAATTCCAACTGTGGGATTAAAGATTATAAAATAAATTTACACGAAAAGACGCGAACCAAAGTGGGTGGTTAGCCAGCAAATTCTTTGGATTTTAACAACAGATAGACCATCATCTAAAAGGGGTATGTAAATGAATAGACCTTACATACCCCTTTACTATATTTTCTTTTTCTAAATTAAATTGATTCCCACTTTTGACTCTTGTGACTACGAATAACTGCTTCGACAATTACATCGGCATTGTGACCATCGGCGAAGGTTGCAAAATCAACCGGACGACTGCGGTCTTCAATATGGCGATAAACATTTCTGCAGAAATTCTTAACACAAGTTGGATAGCCTTCATGATGTCCTGCAGGGTAATGAGCATAATCTTTTACCTCATCATTCATCAAAACAGAATCTTTGAACATATTTTGGTTTGGTGAATTTCTATTTCCGGTAACAAGTTCATTAGGTCGTTCTTGATCCCACCAAATTGCCTTTTCAGTTCCTTCAATTTCAAATACAATATGATTTTTTCTGCCGGCTGAAATATGGGAAATACAAGTCATTCCTTTTGTGCCATCATCAAATCTAACAAGCACATGACCGTAACCCTCGGTATTGATTTTTACTTTTTCATATTGGTCAGGAGTTAATTCTTTACCGGAGAAGGTTTCAATTTCAACCTTTGGTTTTTTTCTGTATTCATGCAAGGTTAGTAAATCTGCAAAAACTTCGGTAATTCTTTTTCCGGTAACAAATTGAATTAAATCAAACCAATGTGAACCGATATAGCCCATTGCCCTACTTTCGCCAGCCATCTTCGGATCAAGTCGCCAACTCCAATCTGTATCATAAAGCAACCAATCCTGCATATAACAACCTTGAACCGCAAAGACATTGCCCAGTTCTCCGCTTTTCACCATTGACGCAGCTTGCTGAACCAATGGGTAGTAGCGATAATTAAAATTAACAGCATTAACCAAACCCTTTTCTTCTGCGAGTTTAACTAATTTTTCAGATTCTTCAGCAGTGGTTGCTAATGGTTTTTCACTAATGACGTGTTTTCCTGCTTCTAAAATTTCGCAATTAACTTTGTAATGCATAAAATTAGGGGTGCAGTTATGAATCACATCAATCGAATCATCTGCCAACATATCATGGTAATCACCATAACCCTTCGGGATACACAATGCTTCCGCCTTTGCATCAGCAATCTCTTGATTTACTTCCGCAACAGCAACCACCTCTACATTTCCTATTCGGCGTAATGCCTCTAAGTGGGCAGGTCCGATATATCCAGTTCCAATTATTCCAGCTTTAAACTTTTTCATTTTTTGTTTCCTTAAAATTAGTGATTCCATAAATCCAAAAAATTACCATCAATTATTTTAAACTTTAGTATTTTCAATCAATTCAAACACAATTTTTTTCGCACCCTCTTCAACCTTGAAAAGTTCTCCCTCTTGCGAGACAGCTTCGGAAGATTTAACAATGAAGTGTTCAGGAATGCAAATCATCTTCGGCAAGCTTCCCTTGTTACAAGTTAGTGTTACCTTGCATATATCTTGATCATTTACTTCAGCCTCTAAACTAACCTGTCCGGTTAAGGTATAGAAATTTTTCAAAGAAGTATTTTTGTTTTCTTTTAGCCACAAAAATGGAATTCCTCCAAAAAGGGCAACTTCCTCATTGTTTTCAAAATACAATGATTTAATCATCATATCAAGCATTCTGCCATTTCCACTTCCGTTTGGTTGCCATGGAGTATATCCCGGATTTCGCATTGAAAACCGCTCTTGCACTTGATGCGTATCTTGAGTCATTCCGTATTTCATATTTGTTTGTGTTGCCAAAAATGCTTTTTTCCATTCTTTACGCCACAAATAACTATGTTGCCACATATATTCGGTAAAACCGATATAAAGAACTTCTCTATCCATCCTATTGGTAAATTCACCTTCCATGAGATTATCTTCAAAGTAGTGAAGATACCCATCAAACAACTCAGAGTTAGGGTCAAAACAACCTGCATATGGCATAACCAAGGCACCACTACCATTTTCAAATTTTTCACAAACTTCACCCTCGGCAAGGGTTTTGTCCGTAATTATTTTTCGCTCAATATAGCCATCCTCACGCCTTAGATATTTCATTACTGTAGCAATATCTTCTCGGTATAATTCAAGCTCCTTTTTAAATTCAGAGGCATCTTTGTCATCTATTTCAAGCAACATATTCACCCCTTTTTCTAACCCCATAAAGGTATATGAATCAGTAAATGCAGGGAAATAACCGGTATCAGCATCAGTTGCACAGCCAAATGGCATTAAACCATAATAAGGTGGACGATTACCATTCTCATCAAGTTTTCTGGTCGCTCGAATCTCACCAACAATCCAGCTCATCGCTTTTTTGATTTTCGGGAGATATTCATCTAAAAAGGAATCATCTTTTGAGTATTGATAATAATCTGCAGTTACACTAAGGGCAGCACCTGTCGAATTAATCCACCTTGGACCGGTTGTTCCAATCGCACCTTCGGTGGTGGTAAATTCTCCTTCCGGTGGACAGCCTCCATCTTGCAGACTAAAGATAAAATCTATTGCCTTTTTAATCGCATCGAAATGCCCTAGTTTAAGCATTGGAGTCAACATACAAAATGCCTCCCATACCCAAACATAATGTCTTTCACTACTTCCACCTTGAGTTGGCATCAGTGAATCTACACCTGGGAATTTTATTAATAACTGAAGAGTAGATGTCTGACATTCTTGGAAGATATTTTCCCAATTTTTTTCAGGGAAGTTTAAAGTGGTGGTTTCTTTTTTGAATTGTTCCTTAAAACCTTGCAATGCCGCAGAGCTTACACTTTGAGCATTTGCATCATCCATAAATGAAATATGTTTTTTCTCAACATCTTCATAATTCACAAGAAGAAAGAGTGAAAATTCTTTTTTCTCTCCTTGTTTAAGTTTTGTTGAGAACTTCATTGTATTATCTATTTTCTTTAACTGCATTGAAGGATCAACAAAATAAGGCATATCAACAGTAAAAAGCTTGTTGTATTTGGCATCAGAATTATCAGCATTTTCGAGCCATTCAAATTTAAAATCTCCACTCTCAATTTTTCCTGTCACTGAGTCATCAAATAATATTTGTTCATCCTTAACCACCACTCTCTTGCAAGATGTCCATCTGCTATTATTCCAGAAGAAAGGGGCATAGTGATATTCATATATTTCATTTTCCGGAGCAATATTTATCTTGCAAAAAACATTGGCGTCGTGTTCACATTCGCCTTCATTTGTTACATTGACCTTAACACACAAAAGCTCTTGTTTTTCGTCAACTTCACAGCAAGAATACTCGAGCTGATAATACAAATCATAGGCAAAATAGTCAGCTTCAACCACCGGCCAAAGCCCGTCTTTTAGTTTCAAATTTGAACATTTAAAGTCGGGAACAAATGGAGGATTACCAAATGCGAATTGTGCAACAAAGGTATCTAAGGTAAGTCTTCGATTGGTATCTAAAATTGAAGAAGCAGTTAGATTTGGCAAAATACGTTTTCGACAGACCGTCAATGCAGAATCAACATGCACAACATCTGGACTACCTGCCGGTTGAATCGGCAAGTGAACCGTTACCGGAGGTTGGTACTTAAACCCATTATCATTTAGAATACTCATCCAGCTCTTGTTTTCTATTTCATTAAAATTCATTTTTATATCCTATATTTTTGTTGTTAAATTATATTTTAGATAAAAATTACAATCTAAAGCAAGCTGTCTTTTTCAGTCGTTGCCGGGAAAAATTTTACGCGTTTAAATGCCTCTGCATATTTAGTTCCGGATTGATACCCCCTAAATTTAGCTTGGATTTCAGACTCTCCGGAAAGAGATGTCCCGCAAAGGTCGCTCATCCATTCAAATTGGCTTTTATGACATTCAATCATCTCTTTTTTCTTTTGCCAATAGTCAGAGATATCAACATATATTTCCGGCTCAAAATTTATTCCTGCAACTGTATCCATATAAAAAATGTCAGGGATTTTAGCGAATGGTTTGGTTTTAGTTTTTATGTTTGGTACTGCAGACATCACATGGATATCCCAAACTATTTGTCCGGTAACGGTATGATCCGGATGGTAATCATTGTCTTTGTCTGGAGCAATAATAATATCAGGCTCAAACTGTCTGATTGTTTCAATAAAGTTCAATCTGACTTCCGGAGTATTAAACAAAAATTCATCAGGATACCCTAACCAAAAAAATTCAGCACCAATCACAGCAGCTGAATTCTTTGCCTCTTCTTTTCTAATAGCTGCAATTTCTTCCTTAGAAAGGGTTGAAGAGCCAACCTCTCCATTTGTAACATACACAATCGCAACCTCATGTCCTTGTGCTTTATATTTTGCCAATGTCCCGGCACATAATATTTCAATATCATCAGGATGCGGACCAAACGCCATCACCTTCATATACTACTCCTTGTCGTAATTTATTTAAAAAACTCAAAGCAAAAAACCGAAGGTGCAACAATCTATTACTTTCACAAATAAACGGAAGTAATAAATCATTGCACCTTCGAGTTATACTAAAAAATTTTGTTATGCGAGCAAGTGCTTCATTATTAATAAATCAAGCTCTTCATAGTCTCTTTCCGCAATCGCTGCTTCAACAGCTTTTTCATCAAGACTTCTTGAAAGCTCAAGAAGTTTGAGGAATATTTCTTTACTGTTCGCTAGGTGCTTGCTAGAGGTTTCTACCTTTTGAGTTCTCATCGCCTTAACATCAAGACCAATCCACTCTCCATTATTACCATAACCATGTTTATCAAGGAGACGAACCTGATTGAATGCACGACGCAAATCAACACTACCAAATGATTTATCTTGGTCAAATTTTAGACCATTTTGGTCATTGAGGTGAACTCCCCATAATTTATCATGAGCAAGAGCATATCCCATTTCATCAGAAGGGTCAAGACCAGCGAGGATTGAATGTGCTGACTCAATCAAACATCCAACTCTTGATGCATCGTTAGTAAGTAATCCCAAACCAATAGCATGACCAATTGTTGGAATATATGTGTGATCCATAGGCTCGTTTGGTTTTGCTTCGATTGCAATTTTAATGTTTGGATTGCGATCAAGCATAACATTAGCTGCTTCGGCAATTCTTTCAACAGCAACCTTACTGTCTTTTGCTTCACGGATATAAGTGCCTTCACGAGCAAGCCATAATACAATCAAGTTACAGCCAAGTGCTTCTGCGATATCAACAGTTTTCTTAGAACGCTCAAGAGCATATTCTCTGCACTTAGGGTCATTAGCGGTATATCCGCCATCTACTGTTCTTGGATCTTCCCAAAGTCTTGGTGCAACAAATTCAGGAACCAATCCTTCATTATCAAGAAGTGATTTTAATTTTTTCGCTTCGTCATTAATTTGTGAAGCACTAAGGTTATTCATATCAGGCACCGCATCGTCATCATGCAATTGAACACCATCAAATCCTAATTCTTTGTAAATTTTAATTTTTTTGCCAAATTCAATACTATCGCGTACCGTTGGTCCAAAAGGATCAGCACCTTCGTGAATATTCCATGGTCCGAATGAAAATCTAAATGTTCCTGCCATCTTTCAACTCCTATTTCAATTGGTTATTATTCTAATAAAAACATAAATCCTGTCATAATCACCGAAACATCGGAGATTATCATATTTCAAGATATTGACTATACCTTGCTATTTAAATATTTTCAAGCGTAATTTAATTAAAAATTAACAATGAAAAATGCAAGACAGGATAAGTAATTTACCTGTCTTACATTCTTAAATTTAGTTTAATATAGTTGCATTAATTTTTTCACTGTTGATTTTGCAAGTGACATATCTGGTAGCACTAAATCCGGTAATCTTGAAAATGGAATCATTTCAGCAGTTATTGGACCAGTATATTTTATTTTCTTTAATGCCTTTGCAACCTCTTTGTGGTCAACCGCACCTTTTTCCAAATTATCGCCAAAACCACTTAATCCACCACCGCAATCGTCACGTTTGAAATTTTTCACATGAATTGCTTTGATTCTCTTTTTGCCAAGCATTGTTATCCAATGTTCAGGATAACCATTTATTGCACAGTTTCCAACATCAAAATAACACCCAACTCGTGAACTTTTAAATTGGTCGATAAATGACTTCATTGCATATGGATCGGCAAGGAACCAATTCCAAACATTTTCAAATGCGATATTTACCTTTAATTTTTCTGCTGTTGCCAAACACATCTTAATTGACTTTGTTGCATTTTTCCACGCATCTTCGTATGGCACAACCGGACGTGATGGGTCAAATGGCACCGCTACAGCACCGGGGACAACCAAGATTGTTTTTGCACCAATCCAATTTGCAACTTGTAGATATTCTTTAGTAAATTTAATTGCACGTTTGCGTTCACTATCACGATTACTTGAAAGTGAACAGCCCCAATAAAACCCGGTTGCCACTGTTTCCATCTTCAATCCTAATTTACGAGCAGCGCTTCGAATCTCTTTGCATTTTTTTTCACTAATTCCTTGTTTGAAACTACCAGCTCCAAATGCCAGTTCAATGCCATCTACTCCCATTTTAGCAGCATCTTGTAGTGCGTCCATAATCGGCTTTTCACCACCAAGACCACCAAGCACCCAATAATTGATTTGTTTAATGTTTTTCATATTGTCTCCAATCTATTTATTTTAGTAAAACACGTTTGTCTGTAAGTGCTGACTTCATTTCCGCTTCTAATAACTTAACATTATTTAATGCCGCTTCAGGAGTTATATATTTAGCAGCCCTATTATTCTTTACTGCATCAACAAAATCCTTTAATTCATTGATATAGCCGTCACCGCTCTTGACCTTAACTTTTTTGCTTTTGCCTTTAATCGGATGCAACATCATGTCTGATACTCCATCCCATTGCAACATTGCTTTTTCCATATTAATATTGAATGACATATTAAAACCAAATCCTGCAGGCAAATCCCAGCCACCTTCAGCAACAATTGTTGTATTACCCGGATAATTATAAGATGTGGTGATATGGTCCAGCCTGCCTTTTTTAAATCCGGAAGCAGTAGAATTTACCGACTTTGGCTTGCCAAAACAATGATAAATAAAATCTGTATCATGGATGTGTAAATCAAGGGCAGCTCCACCACTCTTTTTAAAATCCATTAGCCAATTTTTCCAGCTCCATGTTGGAGTAAGAGATAACCTTTTAAAAGTTGCTGACAATACTTTGCCATATTTTCCAGAATGAACAACATCTCTTGCAGCTTCATATTCAGGCCAATAACGCATACAATGACCAATAAACAATTTTCGTTTCATCTTCGTTGCCATCTGCACCATCTTTTTGCCTTCGGCACTTGTTCTTGCCATTGGTTTTTCACAAATTACGTGCCTACCTGATTTTAATGCTTCAAGAGTTGCGTCTAAGTGTTGATTAGTTGGTAAAGTAATATCAACAATGTCAAGTTCTTCATCTTCTAACATCTTAGATAATTTACTGTAGGTATTGACTCCGGTTAAGTCTACTTTCTTTCCGCTACCTGCGATATTACCACCAATTGTTGACCAGTCACCATCTCGTTTTTTTGCGTCAACATCACAAAATGCGACAACCTTTGCACCTTTTATTTTCTGATAAGATTCAAAATGCATCTTGCCCATAAATCCTAACCCTACAATCCCTATCTTAATCGCCATCTCAAACTCCTTTTAAACTAAATAAACCTATCTACAAACCATACTATCTAATGGGGCATAATCATCTGTTATCAAAATTGTATCTTTCGGAACCGTGTACTCAGGCATCATATTATATACCAAACTATAAAGATTACGATTTTTAATTAAATTATTTTTAAGCTTCTCTCGCAAAAGGTTTGCTACATTTCTTTGGGTCAAACGTTTTCCAGATTTGGTGCAAACTATAATTATATTCATTGCTCTTTCATTATATCCATTACGAGGAAAGATGTAAATGTTTCCTCCGTTTTCTTTTTTAAAAGCAACCTGCAAGGTCTTTACTACTGAGCCCAAAAGACGTGCATCTTTGCCTTCGGTAGCACTTATTAGATTGATAACCAAACATCCTGTCTTGGAAATTTTGCTTTCAGCAATTTGAAAAAATTCTTTTGTCAACAAGTGGAACGGCACTCGTCCGCCAGATGAATAGGCATCAAGAATAATATAATCATAAAATTCTTTTTGAGTTTTATTCAAAAATCTTCTGCCATCTGTTATGTGAGATTTGATAATATTATCATCTTTGGGATATCCAAAATATTTTTCAGCCATTTCAAAAACTCTTTTATCAATATCAACGACATCTATTCTAGTCAACGATGGATAGTCTTGCCTGAAAATCATTGGTCCAATCCCTCCTCCACACCCAATTACCAATGCTTTTTGAGGAGGTTGTTTGTCAAAGATTCGCCCTAAGTGAAGCATTTTTATATAACCGCACGCAGACTCCACTTTCTTGTTTTTATCATTTACGATTAACCCACTTTGGATTTGGGTATTAAACATCAAAAAATTTGCATCTTGGCTTCTATCGATTAAATCCGGTCCTCTCGTAATTGAAATGTGATGATACGGAGAATCAAATTCTTCCATTATTTTACTCATATATTTCATATCTACCATATGTTTGCTAATATTTATAAAAGATGAATATGTCATAACAAAGCCAATTAAAAGAGTAGTAATAATACTTTTTGGCTTGGTGAAAGAGAGAAGTGACGTAAGTATCAAGAGAATTCCAATCGACCAAATTATACTTCTCATTCCCATAAATTCAACAAGGATAAATGCTGTCAAAAAAGTTCCGACAATGCTTCCAAGAGTTGAAATGGCATACAACCTGCCGGCAACCTTGCCAATATCTTTCACCTCTATTGCGGCAAGCCTTACTGCAAATGGTGAAATCATTCCTAACAAAACCGATGGAATAAAATATAATGTAAAACTGCTTACCAATGCTTGAATTCTCGGATCCATTCCGTCAATATTTGAAATGTAAATACAAAGGGGAGCAGATACAAAAGGCACCAAAAAAATAAAAAATGAAATAACTACAAGCAATATTCCCATCATACTGAACTGTGGTTTTTTATCGGCAACTATTCCTCCAAGATAATAACCAAGGGAAAGGGCACCTAAAAATATCCCAATAATTGCGCCCCAAACATAAATGGTACTGCCAAAATATACATTGAGAATGCGAACACCTGCCATCTCCAAACTCATCAATGCAGCCCCGCTAATAAATGTCATCAATTTGAGTCGCCAGAGACTTAGGGTGGCAACTTTTGGTTGTTCATCTGTGGGCATTTCACATCTCCAAATTTTTAAGAATATCTTGCAATAACTCAACTGGTAATCCAACTACATTTGAATGGCTACCAACAATAAATCGAATAAATTTTTCCCCATCTCCTTGAATGGCATAAGCACCACATTTATCATCTGCTTCTCCGGTTGCGATATACTCATCAATTTCTTCTTCACTAATAGGATTCATTTGAACTTCCGTAATATCAATCGTAGCAACCTTGTTATTTGTAGCCCTATCAATAATTGCAATTGCGGTCATAACTTGATGACAACTTCCGGAAAGTTTAGTAAGAATATCTTTTGCGTCTGCCCTATTCTTTGGTTTGCCAATAATAGAATTATCAAGAACAATAATTGTATCGGCAGCGATTACAATTTCATTGCCATCTAAAATACTATTAACCGCATCAGCTTTTTTGACAGCAATTCGTAAAACATTATCTTCCGGTCCCATGCTCGGAATTATGGATTCATCTACATTTGGAGAAATTGCGGTAAATGAAATATTTATTGATTTTAAGATTTCTTTTCGGCGTGGCGAATCACTTGCCAAAACAATTTTCCTATTTTTAATTGGCACCTTTCTAACAACAATGGTTTTTGCAAATCTATCACCTATCCGTTGATTTGTTCGTGAAAACATCATGCTGAGAATTGCTGGCAAAAATGGGATATTAAATCCCGGGACTGGTAATGGCATATTATC
>CAMZKK010000249.1 GCA_947311175.1 uncultured Planctomycetota bacterium
CTATTTAAGGTTCGACTAAACTTACAAATCACTAAATCTATTTTATCACCAGAAGAAATCATTTCTGTTAGTTGTTTATAGCTTTTTGCTTCACGATTAAATTCAACCTTAACTCCCAACCTAGAAGCAATCGCCTGGGCTAATTCAATATCAAAACCAAGCAAAGAGCCATCTGGAGAAGTAATCACAAATGGAGGTTTGTCTTTATAATAAATACCGACCCTAAGAGTTCCTCTTGAGATAATTTTTTGAATATTCGCCGATGCAATACCACGGTTGCCAGCATGACATACCCCACAAATAAAAAATATGGTTAAAAACAAATTTCTCTTTAAAATATCTTCACTCCATACCTCAGTCAATCTAAGCCAATCCAAAATTATTATTTTAAATTATATTAGATATTTATTTTTTTTCAATCCAAAGATGACGATTCAACAAAGTTTTCGTTTTCAATATTTGGACAAACAATTGCTATTCAGTAAATCATAAATAATGGCGATAAAACAAACAGTTATTTTTTACTGAAATTTAAGAGAAATGGAGTATTCCTGATGAATAGTGAAGAACATCAGCTACAATCTACATCCCAACCTAAATTTAGTGCCTTTGCATTAATGATTTTGCTACTTTTAATAATTTTTGCATTTATCAGCAAAGTTAATATCCTATTGGAAAATTCCGACAAACATATATTTTCAATCTCAAACTCAAACACCATCGCAGAAAGCGATCTCAAAAAGGTTGTGAAAAAGGTCGAAGACACCTTAAATCAAAGCAAGCAGGAGATGGTTAATGTTGGGGCAGCAATACTTGACGGAAATACTATTGAAGAATATAACACCCCGACAAACAATTCAAGAAAAGATAATGTTGTTGACAAAAACACTCAGGAAAACAAGGAGTATTACCCAATAGTGCCATCAAAACCCCAGAAGGGGGATCGTCTAGGAGGCATTTTGGTTGCGAAAAAAGATTTCATTCCTGCAAACAGCAAATCATCAATCTCAACCACACCTCCTATAAAAAAACATAATTATCGTTCTGCACCATCGGTAAAAAGTATTTCTTTCTATCGTCCACAAAAATACGTCATCAGAAAAAATGACACCCTTTGGAGCATAGCAAAAAAGACAACAGGCAAAGGCTCAAACTGGAAAAAGATTGTAAAGCTAAATCCGGGGCTGAGCCCATCAAGACTCACCCCCGGAATGAAGATTAAGATTATTGCATCCAAAACAAATTCTTTTGCTTGGTCAGGAAATAGTTTTTAGAAAATCTTACTTAGAACAACAGCCACCTGAAGAACAGCAACAACTACTTTTTTCTAGCAAACTATTTGCCGTCATCTCTACTGGTTTTTCTAACCCCATCATCTCAAGAACAGTAGGGGCAATATCTGATAATTTTCCACCATCAATCATCTTCTTGCCCTGCGAGTCATTTGCCACATAAATAATATCTACCTTATTGAGAGTATGGCTAGTTTTGGTCAAGCCACTCTCATAATCAATCATCTGTTCAGCATTGCCGTGATCAGCAGTTATCAAAACATGGGCATCAAGCTCAAGTAAACGATTTACAACCTTGCCAACACAATCGTCAACCACTTCCGCAGCCTTCTTTGCTGCATCAAAATTACCGGTATGCCCAACCATATCGCAATTTGCGAAATTTACTGCAATAAAACCAAACTCATTATTCTCAACCAACGCCAGAAGCTCCTTCGTTACTTGATATGCATCCATCTCCGGATGACTGGCAAAAAGTGCAGCATCAAAAGTGCTAGGCACATTTACTTGTTTTTCACCTTGGTATGGAGTTGTTGATTTTCCATTAAAAAAGCTTGTTACATGCCTAAACTTCTGAGTCTCAGCAATCCTTAACTGTTTAATCCCTGCGTCAGCGATTACCTCTCCCAAGAGATGCTCCATTCCACCACCGGCATCCATTGGAGACATCAAAAAATTCTCGAATTCATTATAATAACGAGTAAAACCAAGATAGGTAATATCTCTTCTTTCTTTTCTCTTACCTTCGTATCCGTCACTATCAAACGCCATAGTCAACTGAATCGCCCTGTCCTGCCGATAGTTGGTATGAAATACACAATCGCCATCTTTGATGCCGGCAAAGTCACCAATTACATATGGTTTAATATATTCATCACACATTGGGTCTCCGTCAGGAGTTTTATCATTTTCATAAGATTCCTTAACTGCATCTTCAATGCAGTTGGCTTTTTTACCTTCATTGCAAACCATACAATGATAGGCAATATCTGTTAGATCATAATTTTGCGACCTATCCATCGCGTAGTAACGCCCCATCGCTGTGCCAATTCGACAGTTACCAACTTCATCCATAGCCGATTGTAATTTAACAATATATTCCATTGTGCTACGTGGTGGAGTATCACGACCATCCAAAAACGGGTGAATTATAATCTCGCCCTCTGGAAATTCAGAGCGTGCGCGCTTCATTATCTTAAACAAATGTTCTTGATGGGCATGCACACCCTCATCTTGCAATAGCCCCAATAAATGAAGATGGCTTTTATTTTCTTTCCAATTATTAACTAAATTCTTCCACTTTTCTACTTCAAATAATTCACCACTTTTCAAACCATCATCAATTCTTTTTAGTTCTTGAATGACAATTCTTCCTGCACCCATATTTAGATGCCCAACTTCACTTGAGCCCTGATATCCATCCGGCAATCCAACCGGCTCGCCACTACAATCAATCAAGCACCAAGGATACTTGCTTTTATACCAATCATTATTAGGTGTCGAAGCAGCCGCAATGGCATTTCCTTCTATCTTGGAGTTATCGCCCCATCCATCTCTAATTATTAAACAAACAGGTCTCATAATTTTCCTTTCATAAAAAGTTTTTTTGTGTTAGTATTATAATGTAAATCTATAGTTTAAATTTTATAGAAAAATATTAAAAACCCTAACATTTTTTTAGACAAAAAAAAGGAAGTAGATTATGAAAATTATCATTGTTGGAATAAACCACGCCGGAACCTCAGCATTAAGAACACTTCTTGCGCAGGGTGACAATTATGAAATCAACGCGTATGACCA
>CAMZKK010000250.1 GCA_947311175.1 uncultured Planctomycetota bacterium
GCCAATTCAGCTATTGCGGATAGAGAGTCTTTTTTAAACGTTATTTTTACCCCTTCTGTTCCTAACAATAACTCAACCTGTCGAGTTAATGCATTTTTTGGATGAACCAAAATTCTTTCAAAATCATCCTTTGTTAGCGCATCAAGCGATACCCTAATTGGGAAACGACCCTGAAGCTCAGGAATTAAATCATTTGGATTTTTGCCATGAAAAGCACCGGCAGCAATGAATAAAATATGTTCAGTATTTACCATTCCATACTTTGTATTAACCGAACAACCTTCAACAATCGGCAATAAATCACGCTGGACACCTTCTCTGCTAACATCTGGACCATCAGAGCGATTGCCACCAAGAATTTTATCTATCTCATCAAGAAAAATAATACCAGACTGCTCTGCCCTTTCTATTCCCTTGGCAGTTACCTCTTCATCATCAATTAATTTTTCAGCCTCTTCATTAATTAAAATTTTTCGTGCTTCTCTAATCGTAACCTTACGCTCTTTTTGTTTTTCAGGCATAAATTTTTCCAACATATCCTGCATCTCAAAACCCATTTCTTCACCACCAGCCATTCCTATAATACTAGCGGCATGGGTTTGTTGTTTTACCCTAAGCTCAACCTTTCTATCTTCAAGCTTTCCAGCCTTAAGTTTTGCCCTAAGCTTTTCTCTTGTTTTTCTCTGCCTGTCCATCTCTTTTTTCATCTCTTCTGCATCATCAGAAAGAGGACTTGTCGGTAACAATAAATCAAGTATAGACTCTTCAGCCTCAATTTCAGCATCCGCAATAACCTTATATTTGTATTGACTCTGTACCTGACTAACACTAACCTTGACAAGATCACGAATCATACTCTCAACATCTCGCCCCTGATATCCTACTTCTGTATATTTACTTGCTTCCACCTTAATAAAAGGAGCATCCACCATCGACGCCAAACGTCGAGCTATTTCGGTTTTACCAACTCCGGTTGGACCAATCATTATAATATTTTTAGGAGTTACCTCATCAGCCACTTCTTTATCTAATTGCTGACGCCGCCATCGGTTTCTAATTGCAAGTGCAACTGATTTTTTTGCTTCTTTTTGCCCAATAACATGACTATCAAGGGCTGACATAATTTCTTTTGGAGTGAAATTGTCCATTTTTTCTAATTGATTTAAAATTTGCATATTCTGTCCTTGTTTAAATATTAACCATACATCAATCAGAGACAGGCATAAAAGAATCTTAGGTTTAAATATGCCGATATCTCACTTGACTTGAATTATTTAATTATAATTCCTCAACTACAATATTGGTATTTGTATATATACAAATATTACCGGCAATTTTTAATGCTTCTTTGGCAATTTTTGCGGCTGGAAATTTTGTATGCGCAAGAAGTGCCCTTGCCGCTGAGGCAGCATATCCTCCGCCACTACCAATTGCTAAGATACCATCATCAGACTCAATTACATCACCACTTCCTCCAAGAAGGAGGCTGTTATTTTTATCCGCAACAATTAACATACTCTCAAGTCTGCGCAATGCCCTATCCATTCGCCAATCCTTAGCCAACTCGGTGGCAGAACGCACAAGATTATTATTAAACATACCCATCTTTTCTTCAAAACGCTCCATCAATGCAAAGGCATCAGCAGCAGAGCCGGCAAATCCGGTAAGTACAGTATCGTCGGCAATTTTTCTTACTTTGTGGGCGGTGTGCTTCATAACTTCATTACCTAAAGTCACTTGACCATCTCCGGCAATTGCGACTTTATTGCCTCTACGAACCGCAAGAATTGTTGTTGCTTTAATTGTCATGATTAAATTCCTTGAACTATAATTATTTACAGTTTGAAAATTTTATCGTGATTTAGATTAATTACAAATGGAAAATAATTTTAATCATTCGCCCATTTCTAAATCAAGCGCGGCCATAAACGAGCCAAACCGCTCTCGATTACTATTGTCGGCAGCAATGAGTAGCTTGTGTGCTTTTTTGATAAGTTTTATTCGTTTTTTTGGATTTGCAATAATTGACGGCATTGAGATAAGTTCAAGTTCAGGAATTTGCACATCATCACAAATATTAATAATCAAGTCAACCCCAAGCATCTTGAACAATGCCTTATTGTCTGCACAAACATTACAAACAACCAGAGACGCAGGTTTACGTTTCAATAATGTTGATAAACTTAATATCGTCCCCATAAAGGTGCTATCCATGCCTGTGCATTCGGTTAGGTCAATAATGACTCTCTTGAAAATATCGCTCATGCAACGCTCAATAAAGTCATACAACACAACTGCTGCATTCATATCGCTAAGACCAATCATTTTAATCAAGATTGCATCGGCCGAACAAGCAGCCTTTATTTTTGCTTTGGGTGCTTTTTTATCAATATTCAAAGTCATAGAGTCATCCTGTTTTAAAATCTATTATCTATCTAATATCGAGCATTTCTCGTGCTTGCTTGAGGGTTGTTTTGGTTATCTTACCGCCCCGAATCATTTCTGCAATCTCTATTATTCTATTATCTTCATTTAAAAGCTCAACAGTAGTTCTCGTTCGCCCTCTTACTGTTTCTTTTTTTACACTTAAATGTCTATTACCATAACTAGCAATTTGTGGAAGATGGGTAATGGCAATGACTTGTCGCTGAGAGGAAAGTTTTTCCAATTGTTTAGCAACAGCTTCACCAGCTTTGCCACCAACACCAGCATCAATTTCATCAAAAAATAATATATCGCATGGATTTACTGTAACCAAAGATGATTTTATTGCCAACATTATTCTTGTAGTTTCTCCACCTGAGGTAGTCTCTGACACGCTACCCCACTCTTCTCCCTTATTAGGACGAACTGTATAAATAACCTTATCAGCCCCATACGATGAAGCCATTGTGGTAATTTTTTCAGGAGAATCATCACTCGAACAGATAGGGGTTACTTCTATCTTAAATTCAGCATCTCCCATTTCAAGAACAGAAAGTGAAGCCTTAACTTCATCATCAAGTTTTTTTGCTCCAATTTTACGTTTTTTTCTAAGAGCAGAGGATAGCTTTATAAATTTTAGTTTTAATTTTTCAGCCTTAGGCTTTAGATTTATAATCTCTTCTTCGGATATCGATAACTCTTCTTTTTTTGATTTTAATTTTTCAAGAATATTCGGCAATTCATCAGGGGAACAGCTGTGTTTACGTGCACAATCAAAAATGGCATGTTTTCTATCTATCAAACGATTTAATTCATCGGGATCAGATTCCGCTCGACACTCACATTCCTGAAAGATTCTTATCACTTCATCTATTGATGAATTCACAGTATTTAAGATTTCTGCAACATCTTTCATCTCTTCAGAAAACTCAGCATATTTTTCCGCATCGTTAGCGATTGAGCCTATTGTTGAGGATGCAGAATTATCAGACTCATAAAGACTGTCAATTGCTGATACACATAATCCCTTTAATTGAGATACATTTTCAAGAAATGTAATTTTACTACCTATTTCAATATCATCTGAAGTATAGGCAAGTAATTCAAGTTCATCAATTTCATATCTTACACGTTCAAGCTCAGCCTTCTTTTCTTCTCTACTCCTTTTGCCACCACGAATTAACTCCACCGTCTGTTGCAACTGCAAATAAACATCTTTGACCTTAACTAATTCTTTATCGCAACCGGCAAACGAGTCAAGTAAATCTCTCTGATGCAATTCATCCCTAATATATGCATGTTCGTCTTGAGCAGAAATATCAAATAAAATTTCACCAATTGCCTTTAGGGTTGAAACCGCAACTGACTTACCACAAAGCATGGTTTTTCCTCTTCCCTCAGTATTCATCCGTCTTTCAATAACAAGACTACCCTCTTCAAGTTCAGAAAGATCAAGACCTAATTTTTGTTCAATAAGTGAAATAAAATTTTGTTCAAGAATAAAAACTGCGGAGACAGAAGAATACTCAGCTCCTTTTCTAATATGCGTAGTAAGAAAACGGCGACGAGCAAGAACAATACTAAGTGCAGTAGCAAGTAAACTCTTACCAGCGCCTGTCTCACCTGAAATTATATTTAACCCTTTGTCAAATTCCAAATTGGCTTCTTCAATAAGGACAAAATTTTTCAAGTAAAGTTCGGAAATCATAATAAACTCATAGTTAAAGGATTACATCTTAATTACGATTAGGTCATTTGTCAATTTAGCAAAAAAAGCTAAAAAAAACATATTTCTCCTGTATATTACAATTAAA
>CAMZKK010000251.1 GCA_947311175.1 uncultured Planctomycetota bacterium
TGATATCTATGAAGTAATAGATGCAGCTAAGACTAAACCATTTGGTTACATGCCATTTTATCCGGGACCAGGACTAGGTGGTCATTGCATTCCAATCGATCCTTTTTACCTAACATGGAAGGCGAGAGAATATGAAATTCCAACAAGATTTATTGAGCTTGCAGGCGAAATAAACACGAGTATGCCAAACTATGTAGTGGAAAGAGTAGCTTACGGATTAAATGACTTCAAAAAATCAATCAATGGCTCAAAGATTCTTATTTTGGGTCTTTCATATAAAAGTGATGTTGATGATATCAGAGAAAGCCCAACCTTAAAGTTGATTGAATTACTGGAAGAAAAAGGGGCAAAAGTTGACTATGCAGACCCACACGTACCTAAATTAGAACCCACCAGAGACTATGATTTCAATAAAAAATCCATAAAACTAACCACAGGTAATCTCAAAAAATATGATTGTGCTCTTATTTCAACCGCTCATCAAGAATTTGACTATAAACTTCTTGGTGCAAACAGTAAACTGATTATTGATACGAGAAACGCAATGCATAATTTTGGAATCAAAAAACGTAAAGCTAAAATCATAAAGGCATAAGCTGGATAACGATGACTATCAAATCAAGTGCAACCTTAATCATCATCGCAGTGACGTTATGCTCAAATTTTGCTTTGACCCAGGAATCCATAATTACCCCTCAGACCCTCAAAGAACTAAAGACCGTAGCGAGTGCAATCCACAGTGAGAAGCATGAGTCTTATATCACCCATACCACCAAAGGCGAAATTATAAGTACAGCATTTGCAAGTCTTACCGGAGAAGCGGTAAACCCACTATTCGGAGTAACAATAAGAAGCATTTATATTTACTTCAAGACAGACAATAGTCTAAGAGCAGGATTACCCTGGTTCTATCAACCAAAATTCTGGTTACCTATGGCATTATTAATCCTCGCAATGATTTTCAAAGGCACAATTGCCGAGGCGAACCCAATCCTCAAGAAACCCCTTGACGCCATTTCTGACTTAATAAGCAAAGGTGGTGCGCTTGTTAGCCTGCCAATAATTGTCTCTATCTTCGCCAATCAACTTTCATCCCCAATGAATGATGCATTATCTTTATTGCAAAACAATTTGTCGGGAACAGTCTATGCAGCCGACGGGGCATCAATGGAGAATAGCCGAACATTCTTACAAAGCATGAGCTATATTATCAGCTGTGGAATTGGAACAATTATTTATCTAATTGTATTCATTTCATTCAACACCTTTGAGGCATTGATTTTAATTTCACCATTCCCCGCAGTCGATGCCGGGTTAAAATCCATTAGAATTGGTGTGATTGGCTTTATTTCAGCAAGCACCACAATAAACCCTTGGGCAGGAGCTATAATCTCAGCAATAACAGTTCTGATTTGCTTAATAATCACAGGTTGGGCATTTAGGCTTTCTGTGTTTAGCTTTATCTACTCAACCGATATCATATTTTTTAGATCTCGCTGGACAAATATTAAAACAGCAGAGATTAAGGCATTTTCAAACATTGGAATCAAAAAACAACTCCCTATCCGCACCTATGGCAAATTGACCATCAATGACAATATACTTGTATTCAACTATCGTCCATGGTTGGTATTGCCTAAAAAGACACTTGCCTTAAAAGATGAACGCGCCCACACCGCGGTTGGCAAGGGATTGATTAATAATTTTATTATCACACAAGACAAAGAAGATGCTCCCATCTTACGACTTCCACCAAGATATAATTCTCACGAAGAAACAATTAAACAATTATTTTCACTTTCTAAAATCACCGATATTTCAATTTTGAGAGGTATTAATAATTTGTTTAAATATATCAAATCAAAAATCGTTGGCGATTCTCAAAAAATTTAACCAATAGAATTTTTTATATAAAGGATACAAAATGTTAAAGATTGCAGTCGTTGGAGCAAGTCCAAAAGAAGATAGATATTCTCATAAAGCAATGAATATGCTAACCGAAGAAGGCTACTGCCCAATACCGGTAGCCCCAGGGCATAAGGAAATCTTAGGCAAAAAAGTATATCACTCCCTCAAAAATATTGAAGAGTGCATTGATACCGTAACAATGTATATTGGTAAAGCAAGGCAAGAAGACATCATAACCGATATCATTAATATAAAACCAAGAAGAGTCATTTTTAACCCCGGCACTGAAAACCCGGAGGTTTACGACATCCTAAAGGATGCAGAAATTATCCCCATCGAGGCATGCACCTTAGTAATGTTAAAGACAAATTCTTTTTAGTCTAAAACCTGAAATAGTAATCATACCTGATAGGTTTCGACTTATTTTAAAATTGCTCTATCTTTATTGCTCAAAATTTCAGTAATTCTAACACAAAAAAGATCATTCAACACCAAAACCTCTCCGGTGGCAACCAATTTGTTGTTAACAAGAATATCTACTTGTGCCCCAGCTTCTTTATCAAAAGTAACAACCGAACCTTCTTTTAGTTTAAGAATATCTTCAACCGACATATTGCAACGCCCGAGTTCAACCTTAACAGTAAACTCCACGTCATAAAGCATATCTATTTTATTTTCTTGAGCAGAGCTAGTGCCGGTAGAAACAGTATTAGCACTTTGTGCATCATTAAAATTTGGCAAACTCATGCCTTCTGCACTATCTAACAAAGCATCAAGATCACTGCCAGACATTTCTCCACCAGCACCGTCTCCACTATGTAATAATGCATCTATATCTTCTTGACTAAGTTCATCAGGCATAATATTTCTCCGAAATAACTATAATATTTTTTAACGTTGTAGGATAAAGCTTGTAATGTTTACTCTGGTTACTCTTTTTTTATCAACATCTTCGCTCACCACATCGGAATATTTAATCCTATCTAATCGCTCATTTATATAGTTTTTAACCTGCTGTTTAATATAATCCTGTCCATCAGGCTTTTGTATTTGTTGCATAGTCATATTTCCGATAGTACTCTGAAGTTGATCTTTTATGTCCGGGTCTAAGGCTTCTACCGTTTTCTGAAATTCTCCCATTGCTTCATGTGTTGGATATTTACCGGTTTCAATCTCTTCCTTAGTTGCACCGAGTATAATCTCAAAGCTCATTGACAGCGTAGCCATACTTGCACTAGTTGACTGAATAGAATAATTCAAATCTTTAATTGACACTCTATACTTATTTAAAAACGCAGCATCCACCTTACCTTCTACTAATTTATCAGCACCATCGCTTTTTTTGCTGTATCTGATTGATTAATAAATAAAACTAAACCAAAAAATACCGCTTCTAAAACAACCACAGCAATAACGATAACCCATCCTTTTTTTGAAATGACCGGGCCACTACTTTCCGCATTACCCTCTTCTTTTTTAGCTTCAATTGCTTCTTCTTCTGCCATAATTATTACTCCTTATTTAGACTGTCGTCTGTTATCTCTTTCGCTTACAAATTCCTCAGTCATTACGATTTCAACTCTACGATTTTTAGTTCTTCCTTCTGCTGTCAGGTTTGTTGAGATTGGTTCAGTATCACCGCACGATACAACTCGACAACGCTTCTCCTCAACCCCACATTCATCTATCAAATACTGCATAACCGATTTTGCTCTTCGGTAACCAAGCTCCCATGCATCAGCCCACTGGCTTCCTGGTCCGTAGGTGGCACTTGCAGTATGCCCTCTAATTTCAATTTTATTTTCATATCCCTTTAAATCAGGGGCAATATCATTTTTAATCATCTCTTTGCCCTCAAGCATTAATTCGTAATCATTTTCTTTAAACAACGACTTACCACCAAGCACTATTTTCATTTTTTTTCCTTGGTCGATTATTTGCACATTTGGTTGCTTTCCTAATGGTCCTCGTCTTAGAACATTTGCTTGAGTTTGAGTCATTCTCCGTGACTGAACAAAAACCTGAATCGTTGCTTTATAGGCAGGCAACACCCCAAACTGACGCTGAAAGGCACGCATGGTTTTGGTAATTTCATCTTTTTTTATCTCAGACATTGAAAAAAGCAAAACAAAGAAGCATAGTACCAAGGTAATCATATCTCCGTAAGTAAGCATCCATGCCGGTGCACCTTCTTCTGCTGGGGGTTCTTTTTTTGCCATGTTTGTGCCTTTTATTAATCTTCCTCTTCGGTTCGTTCATTTGGTGGCAAGAAAATCTGCAATTTTTGATCAACAATTCTTGGATTATCACCTTGCTGAATACTCATTACTCCTTTAAGGATAATTTGTTTCATCTGCAATTCTTCGTCACTTCTAATTTGCAATTTATCAGCAATTGGACCAAATATAAAGTTTGAACAAATTGAACCATACATCGTTGTAATCATCGCAATCGCCATACCGGCAGTAAGTGCACCAGGGTCATCCATCCCACCACTAAGCATATTAATCAAACCAATCAGCGTTCCAATCATCCCCCACGCAGGAGCATACTTGGTCAACAAATCAAATAACTTTTTGCCAGCCATATGTCGTTCTTGCATATTTTCTAATTCAGTAAGCATAATATTTTCAATCAATTCCGGATCAGTTCCGTCAACCGCTAACTGAATCCCCTTAACAAGATATTCATCTTGAATGCTTTCGGTTACATTTTCTAAAGCTAAGATTCCATCCCGTCTCGCGATTTCTGCAAACTCCACCATCCGCTTTATCATCTCAGACACGCTTTCGGCTTTATATAAAAATGCCTTTTTCGTTACTCCTATCGCTTTTTTTATAGACTCCATAGGAAGAGAAATAAAGAAAGCAGAGACACTACCTCCACCAACAATCAAGATTGACGGCACATCAAAAAAGCCCCCAATCTTATCGAGCCCAATACCTGAGATAAGAAAGAAGAGTCCTAGTAAATAGCCAATTATGGTTGCAAGATCCATTTTTTTCCTTGTTCTATCAAAAAATAAAAAACATAAAGAAACGTCTTCTCTATGTATCGTCAAAACAAATCAAAAAATCATATTTTTTACGTCAAACTGACAAATATTCTTATCTGATGATAATAATCAATCGCCGAACGAACAACAACATCTATCCCTTCTTTGACAATTATTTTTTCACCGCTGCTGAGAGTTATTATAGTATCAGGGGTTTCTTCTATAAATTTAATTCTGTCTGCATTCAATACAAATTCTTTATTATTTATTCTGGTTAGTTTTATCATGTTACATCCTTACACATAGAGACGTTGCAAGCAACGCCTCTATGTATTATCTACCTATTAATATTGATTATCTCTTTAAATTAACCAACTCAACTAACATCTCATCACTGGTACTAATAACCCTAGCATTTGCCTGAAAACCACGTTCGGTAACAATAAGATTTGTAAATTCCTTAGACAAATCTACATTTGACAATTCTAAGGTTCCAGCCCTAATTGACCCACGACCACCAACTTCAGGAACATCAATTTGTGCATCACCACTCGCTGGACCAACAATGAAATTATTATGCCCAACCTTTAATAATCCATTTGGGTTTGGAATCAAGGCTATCGCGAGCTGTCCAAGCTGAGTAATAACCCCATTTGAAAAGATACCATTAACTACCCCGTCGGCTGTTACACTAAAACTGTCAAGTGTTCCGGGGGCAGAACCATCTTGATCTTTTAGGTTGAAATCAAAAGATGAAGCAACTTGAGTCACGACTGAAAAATTCAAATCTTGATCTTGAGAACTAGAAAGCCCTTCTGTAATCCCAATTTGGATAGGTTCTGCAGTTCCTTTATTGTCTCTGTCAAGTTCAATGCCACCGGTATCGCTAAGCTCTGCTCCCCTTACAAATCTACCCTGATTATCAAACCGAATAAGTCCCGTTCCAACATTGATGCTGGTGGTAGGGTTTGTCGAATCATTAAATAGACTATTCTCCCATGTCGCATCAGTATCCGCAGTACTATCGGCAATCCACCGCCAAGTGCTAAAATTAGTATCACGACTAACCAAAGACATCTGCATTGTAATATTATGTGGGTTACCAAGAGAGTCATACACTGTCATATTTGCGGTAGTACTGCCACCCGCAACTGAACCATAATCAGTGTCTTGAGCAAAGATATCGGTATAGGTTACATTGTTATAAGAAATTTCAATGTCGGTTATTGCATTTTCTTCACCTAGATTACTTGAAATTGATACCTTAGTAGTTGCGTCACTGGCTCCATCATTATTATAGTCAACAGAGCCGGCAGCACCAGCAGCATAGGTGCGAGTATAAGCACCTGCGTGCTCACGAGTAGCATCATAACCATCAACAGCTTGCGTTCTTTCTTTAACATGAATTGTACCCATTGCCCCGGAAGTGAGCCTTTCATCTGCAGTAGCATTTCCGTAGTCATCAACCCCTCCGGTTAAAAATGTCATGAAGTCACGCAAATCTGTACCATCTCCGACTGGATAAGTTCCATAAGTAAAGGTAGCTGTCTGCCGTCTGCCACCCTTTCTAAATGAGATATTTATCTCTTTATCTGCGGTTACTCCATCTATTCCTTGAAATGGGCTAACCAACTGAGTTCCTCTCAAAAATTGAAGGTCTTGAAGAACACTTGCCCCTGCTACCATACTTGCCGGTGCCGGTACCGGTGCTCCTGACGAGGCATCTGTGTCCCAAAGTCCGGCAGTAGTTTGAACACTCCCTGCATATAGAGTGTTTGCGCCAATACCTGCCCAACTAGTATCTGTTGCGACAGTAATTGTATTTGGTACAGCCACCTCAACATCAGAATTAAGATTCCCGGTCATTCCAAGTTTGGTGGTTTCCTTTGCCCCACCAGTATGTCCAATTGGAATATCAATATGCTTTAGACCTGCCGCCTGATTTATTGCATTGTCTTCATCAACGCCATAGCCAAATACATGCATCCCATCACCGCCAAGCAATTTCCCTTCAGAGCTAAGATAAAAAGAACCATCTCTTGTATAAGATTGTCCCCAAACTTCGCCATCAATTCCGGTATCAAGAACGAAAAAACCATTTCCCTCTATAGCCATATCACGTTGATTACCAGTGGTTTCAAGTGATCCTTGGGAAAAATCCTGACGGATAGAACTTGTTGCTGTCCCTAAACCAACTTGAAGAGGGTTAATTCCTCCACGACTATTATCTGCAGCCATCCCACCTTTTATTGTTTGAGAAAGCAGGGTATGAAATTGATGTACACCTTGCTTAAAGCCAACGGTATTTACATTTGCTAAATTATTACCAATATTATCCATCCTCATCTGATGATTAGATAATCCACTAATTGCACTAAATAATGCCTGACTTAAACCCATAATATTTTCCTTTCAATGAAGTTGTTAATAAAACTAACAACTGTCTAATGTTTACAGATTTGAAAAGATACTTCTGATCTTTTCAAAAGGCTCCCGCATGCGGACCAGCCCATATCCAAAATTAATTTATTTCTCTCCTACCACCACAGCGGTGTCAATATTTGTATAAACAGAATCTCCAATTTCTCCAGCCTGCATTGCCGTCACTACAATACGGTTATTAATATTCACAATCAAACTCAAGTCATCTAACATCAACAATGCATCCTTAGCACCCTTTTTTGATGCCACATCTGTTGCCCTTGCCAATCGTTCAATATCTTTGTTTGATAAATTAATATTTCTATCTGATAACCTAGTCATTGCATGTTTAGAGAATTGGAGGTCTGACGAAGCTACCTCTAGCTTCTCTTTCAACGCACCCTTAAACCCATCTGTACCTAAATTTGCAGACATAACATTTTCATTTTTCGACAAATTTACTTGTTCTGATACTAGGTGAGAAAGTGCTCCTATCAGATTACTCACGCCTTATCTCCTATCAAATTAAACATATTACTCAACCTTACTAATATCTACGACCGCCATTCTTTCACCTGTCGGAAAGTTAAGATATGCTAGCCCATCTTCTACCGTAACACTATTCGCTACGCCCGAAAATTCCGTTTCTGTTCCAGCTGCATCCCTTGTAATACCGGTTACATCTTTTCCTAAAAGCCCACTTGCTGTCGATATTTGACCACCAAGCCTTGCAGCTTCAAGGCTAACAAACATTAATTGGCTATTAGAATTCAGAGCAGACAATAAGCTATCACTTGAAGAATTTCTCTCTGCTCGCATTGCAGTTAATTCTTCAGTCATCGAAGTAACCTGTTTTGTCATGTCGCGTTGTTCTTCAAGGGTTTGCAACTGAGCAAGTTGTGCCATCATTTGCTCATTTTTCATTGGCTCAAGCGGATCTTGATGCGTCATTTGAGTAACCAGCAACTGCATAAAGGCATCACTAGAAACATCGGTCTTTCCCTTATCTCTTTCAGCTTCTTTTTCTTTTATCGCAGAACTACTCGTGTAAAAATCTTCTGTTGGCATAATAGCACCAGCACTCATAACTTCTCCTTTCATTTAAAACAATTATTGTCTTGTCAATATCAACCTATGCAATCATATTGACAAAACCATCACCAATCACTCCAATATCTTCGTTTTCACCGCCTGCATCAACGTCAGTAGCTGCTAACACATCTCTTCTACCACCTCTTTTTCTTGGAAATTGATTTGTAAAATTTTCACCGGTGTGCTGTTGTGACTCTCCACTTTCATAAGAAATATCAAATTCACCAAACTTTATCCCTTGTGCAGTTAGAGTATCTCGAAGGTGTCCAACATTTGCTGCCAACATATTCCGAGCATCAGCATTCTCTGTTTTTATGCTTGCATTCATTGTCCCACCAGTGACACTTATCGTAAGTTTTATTTTACCCAAGTCTCCAGGGGATAACTGTAACGTAGCGGTACTAATCCCTCTTTTAGCAGACAGCTTCATCGCTTGGCTAATTTTTTCAATATTTTGATTAGTATCTACATAACGCTCAACAATCGGTTGATTCTTAATGTCATTCACCTTGACAACTGCATCACTGTTATGAGCATGATTAACATTTAATGACAACTCATCGCCATCTAAAATATCTCCGAAATTATCTGATAAAAAACTACCATCCTTCGTCTTTGCCGATGACGACTGTAGCTCTTCTCCAAGCTCGAGATTATCGGTTTGTTCTTCAAACTCAAATCCATTATCAGAATCATCATTAACGATTTTTTTCAACCCATTATTTTCAAGAGATTTTGATTCACTCTCTCCACCAAGCTTTTCGGTAATATTTTCATGCAATGAACTTCTCTTACCAACAAGCGAATCAAGTTCAGCAAGTAAATTTTTAGCGACATTTCCATCGGTAATATCGTTTTCTACTTCACCGAGCTTTGATTCAACACCAAGGAGTTTAACCCCTAATGCGTCAAGAATAACCTTTGGGACTTCCTTCAGTTTTTCATTATTTTGAAGCAATTCAGGTTTCCCAATATTCTTGAGAGCACTTGCAAATAAATCGACAATCTCATCTTTTGACAATGCAGAAAGAAGATTTATCAATTTGCTATCACGGTTATTCCCCTGCCCATTTTCTACAACAGGTTCATTTAGTAAGGTCTCAGAAAACAAAGACTTTAACTCTGTAGCAAGTTTAGCCTTTTCATCACTAGTAAGGTTATCAAGATTTATCAACTTTGATAATTTGGAAACTTCAGATGTTTTACCATCAACAATCTCTGCTTGAGAAATTTGTGAGATAAAATCATTTTTTGATAAAGGTTTATTTTCATCTTTATCATCACTCTCAAAATTCTGCATAAAACCAACAGAGTCTACCCCTGCGTTAGATAAATCATTGTCTTCTATTTTACCATCCATATTATCCATCAATAAACGTGAAGCAACCTCAAGTTCATCAAACGGAACAAATATGTCACCAGCACCTGCTAGCAACCATTCAACTAATTCACTAAGCTCTTCTTCAGACATATCGTCTAACTCTTTAATATTCAAAGAACCATCGTCAACTAATGCCTGTAGGCGATCCTTCGCCACTGTCGCTTTTTCTGGCGACAAACTTGAATTCCATCCGTGGGTCTCTACTCTCTGCTCAAGATGTTCTGACCCAATTTCTCTCTGTCTTTTTTCGTCTGTAATTTTGGGATGAGATTGTTTTGAGGATTTTATTACATCTCTAACTAAATCCTTAAAACTTCCACCCTCACTTGCGGCAGGCAAAACATTGTTATCCTTACCTTTACCAATACCAACAAACGACAGAAGTAATTGGCTAGAACCCTCAGCAGAGGATGCCAACCCATTATTCATAAATTTTCCTCCTTTTTTTCCAAAAACAGAAAACTTTGCCGGTTCAGACCACCTGAACACTAAATTAAGCTATAACAAAACCAAGAGTGCAAAGTTCGTTCCAGCCAAAGAATTTAATGAACAATGAATAATGAATAATTAACAATGAAGGTGCTTTAGCTATCGCTAAA
>CAMZKK010000252.1 GCA_947311175.1 uncultured Planctomycetota bacterium
AGTCTATCCTGTAGAGATGGTTAAAGCATTACGAATGTTAAAAAAAGGCGAGATTAGTGATGTCGTTGAAAGTAAGATATGAAAACCAATCTTACTTTCAACGACATCACTAATCTCGCCTTTTTTTAACATTCGTAATGCTTTAACCATCTCTACAGGATAGACTTTAGTTATTATATCATTATCAATTCTAAAAAAACCACCCGTTCGATTTGACCCTGGTGGTAAAAGCAAACCACCGTTGCGTTTGTCGATATCAGATGTTGCCCTTTTGCTTGCTAATTCAGCAAATGGCATATAGCCAGCTTTTGCTTCTTTAAGGTACCGCTTAATCTTTCGAAGTTCAATACTTCTTGTCATTGCAGTAGCCTTAGTGACAGTTATGTGCCTCGCCTTAATCTGTCTAGGAATAATAAATAATTTTTTGTTTTTATTGTAAAAGTCCCTAACCTCTCTTGGTCCAGCCTCTAATACAGGCTTCCCCATTGTCCGCATAATTTTATCAAACAGAAGATCATCTTTAACCATCCTGCGGCTTAATCTTGTATCTGGCAAATTTTTTCTTTTTATTTCATCATCAATCCTTTCACCATTAACATAGATGCTATTTTTTTTTGAAATCTGTCGAATAATTTTCGAGCGAACAAGAGTCTGTAGTGCATTCCTTGCTATTTTTTCTTTTTCCTTGTCGGTAAGATTATCCTCGCCAAACCTATTAACAAAACGCTTAGCAACCATTCCTGCCAATTCTTCAATATCATACTTGGTGATAGGCTCGCCATTAACTTTTGCAACAACCGCCATTGACAGTGACCATTCCGAAGCACAAAGGTGCAAAGGGTTCGAGATAATTGCAACAATCACAATCAAGGCAAACAGTCGCCTTTTTTTAGTATTTATTCCTATAAGTTTCGTGTCAATCATTTCGATTTTCCTCATAATTATTAGTTTTACTTTTTACTCCACGTACCGGATAAAGATTTAAGTCTCTTGACTTGTTATCTACACTATATATCATAAAATCTAAGACAACCTGCTCAACAAGAAAATAATGGAGTTCTCAATGTTTTTAAAGTTTTTTTTAAATAAAATGACCATAGTTACGTTAATCTTATGCTTAGTTCCTTCATATCTCAAATCCCAAGAACGAACAAAAACAGATTCAGAATTCACCGATGCAATGAATAAAGGTATTATTTATGCATCTAAAGGAGACAATCCCCGTGCACTTGCTAGATTTAAAGAAGCTGTTAGGCTTAAACCTCGAAGTGCAGAGGCATACGCAAGACTTGCCTTAACCTACTGTGATCGAGGTATGTATATAGCTGCAGAAGAAAATGCAACAAAAGCGACCTTGATTAACGGCAAATCTTTCTTTGCTTGGCTAGTTCTAGGAACAGCACAATTTTACAGCAACAAAAACAAACTAGCTATAAATTCTTTAAACAAGGCTCTTAGGTTTAATCCAAATAATCCTCACATCACTTATACTCTTGGTCGTTGCTATTATTATTTAGGTAACGAAACAAGAGATGTCGGCAGAAACAAAACAAAGGCTCTTGAATATTTTAAACAAACCTTAATATTATCTCCGAGCTATATTGAAGCAAAATTTATGGAAGGATGCTGCTTTCTTGATTTAGGTATGCCGGATGTAGCACGAGACAGCTTTACTACTGCCTTGCGAGCTAACCCTGACAATGTTGAAATACATTTTAGACTAGGAATCTGTGCAGTAAAAACCGAACGTCTAGTTGAAGCAGAACGACAGTTCAGAAAAGCACTCCGTCTTAATCCACAATATTATGAGGCAAATCTACACCTTGCCAACCTTTTTATGGAACACTTACCCGATAAAGAACAAGCAATACTATACTATAAAAAATATCTTGCCACCGCCCCTCACGACCATCCGATGAGAGCGAAGGTAATGAATATTATTAAAGAAAACAGCAATCAAAAATAAATGATAATCCCATCATAAAAACACCTCATCTCTAAAGCGAATTCATCTTTAATCGGAAACCCGAACAAGGTTGTAGGTCTTTATTTGTTTTAAGCCGATAAAATCAATACGACATAAATTTCATAGAATACCCTTTGGGTTAACAAGGGAGATGCAAAGTTTATTTGCATGTCCCTTAATCTTTTTACGGAGAAACAAATGAGTGAAAAAAGTATTGTTCTAAAAAAAGACGGACATTGGTATATCATAAATAGCACAGCAGGTAATGAACAGGAAATCCTTCTTACCATTTTAGAATATGCTGAAAACAAAAAATATAATATCAACCAAAATGAGGTAATGAGCCTTATTGACAAACTAGGATATGAAATTGACGTTAATCAAAATTTGGCTTCGTAAGGAATTTCATATAATATGCACCTAAATTTCGGAGATTGATTGGGTATAGAATTTAAAAGAAGGAGGAAAAAATTAAAAACGTTAGTGGGTTTTCTGGATTAAACGGTTTTAGTGATGATGAAATTCTCTCAATTTATGGAATGGGAGAGCAAAAATATTTTAAATCCGGCGAAGTAATCATTGAACAAGGTGGAAATACCGACAAGGCTATTTTGATATTAGAAGGCAATCTCGAAGCATGCAGATTGATTGACGGAGAAGATGTAATCTTAGCCATATTTACTCCCGGCCAATGGGCTGGTGATGCAAAGCTACCCTTTGAAAAAGGTGTTCCTGCCAAGTTAAAGGCAAGTACAGATGCTGTTGTCTTAGAATCTGAAACAAAATATATTGCAGCAACCGAAGGGCATATAAAATCAATCGTAACAAGAAGCCTTTCATCATATCTAAAAAAAATAACACAAGGATTAATAAACCACCAAGCTCACCTTGTTGCACGAGAAAAATACCTATCAAGACTTGCAGTAGAAAAGACCAGTGAAGACAATGACTATGAAGCAGTAGAAAAAGTATTCTCTATCGTCGGGAAGATGCCAACTCTACCAGCCCATGCCACTCGCCTATTAGCCATCATTCACGATGAAGATACCTCGGCAAAAGAAATTCTTGCAATCACCAAAGAAGACTCATCACTCGTTGCAGATATTCTTAAAGAAGTAAATTCTGCTTCTTATGGACTAGAGCATAGATTTCAGATCTAAAACATGCAATAACATTATTGGGGTTCATTCAAATTCATCGACTAGTGATTCGAGATGGGCTTAAAAAAATATTCCCAGACACCAGTGAATTTAAAAAATTGCAAGATTTCGCAATCGGGGTATCTCATATCGCTTTTATTCTTGCCAATCTTAGCAAACAAAAACATCCTACCGCAGTATCAACAATTGCTTTATTGCATAATATCGGAGATGGTTGTGCCCTATACCTTGAAGGAGAGCACGAAG
>CAMZKK010000253.1 GCA_947311175.1 uncultured Planctomycetota bacterium
ACCGGACGGCAATACTCTATCAACCGCACTTACAATCCCTTGCGTTACAGTATTAGATAAACCAAATGGATTACCAATTGCTAAAACCCATTGTCCAACCTGAAGGGTTTTAGTGTCACCGATTTCAGCAACAACTATCTTTCCGAATTTTACCGTAATGGCAACTATTGCCAAATCTTCCGAAACATCACTCCTTACAACAATTGCCTTGTATTTTTTCCCTGAAGAAAGAGTAACTTGTAATTCGTCAGCATTGGCTATTACATGATTGTTTGTCAGAATAAAAACTCGACTACCATTTTTTTTGATTATAACGCCTGATCCGGAACTTATTGATTCTTGGGTTTGCGGCCTAACATCTAATTGCCCGTAAAACTCCCAAAAGGGGCTACGCAGTAGCACCATTACTTGACGACGACTAATTGCACTTATATTAACAACGGAAGGTGTGACTTTTTTCGAAACATTAATCATTTCCGACTGAACCCTAAGTGCTTCAGACGAAATTAATAACCCTGTGTAAATAAAGATAATTATGACGGTGAAAAAACTGATTTTATAGCTCTGATTAAACATCTATTTTCTCCAAAAGAGTTGACTTTGTCGATACGTTACTAGTATTATATTAAAAACATTAGGATTAAACAATCATTTATGAAATATTTTTTACTCATCATATTTACAATAAGTATCCCGATATTGGCATTGTCTTTGCTTGATGCCGATGAATCTGCTAATTCTATGGTTGCAATTGATAAACTTTTCAAAAAAAGCTTATCAACAATCACCAAGCAATCAAATAATAAAAATCCTAAAAAAATATTAAGAAAAGCCATTATTCTGATGTCTGTATATAATAACCCTCAACGACCATTAATAATTAATAAACGGAAAGATTTAGCAAAACATTTTTTAGTTGGAATTGCTATGGGTTTAAGGATAAATCAAGAGATATCAGAATCAATTGCAGAATATAAAGAACTTACAGATTCCGCAAAAGATGGGAGTGGATTTGACTTTAATGACTTAGCTCACACTATTTATGGCATAAATTTTGCTAAAACCTGCGATAAATTTAATGAAGCACAAGCAGATAAGTTTATAAAAGATATTAATTCCGATAAATTTTCAATAACCGTATTTTGTCCAAAAAATAATTTTCCCCATCTATTGCCCGGAAAAATACCCTTGCCCAAAACAATCAAAAAAATACGATTGAAAATAAAAAGACTAATTGAAAGTATATCTTAATGGAAAGACATGAATACAAAGTAATGTATGAAAAAGAAAATAATTTTTGGTGGTATAGAGGGATACATAGTCTTGTAATTGAAACTATTGATAGTTTGAGAATACCGCAAAAGAAAACAAACCTACTTGATGCCGGATGTGGAACCGGTAGATTGCTTGAGCTGGTTTCAAATAAATTTCAAAATGAAGTAAAAATAACCGGTATTGATTTTTCCGAAGATGCCATTGCTTTTTGCGAACAGCGAAATCTCAACAATATTAAAACAGGGTCAGTTACAGAATTACCGTTTGCTAATAATTCTTTTAATATCGTAACCTCGCTTGATGTGATTTATCATCAAGGAGTAAGTGATGATATTGTTGCTCTCAAAGAATTTAATAGAGTGCTTGCATCAAACGGTTATTTGATCCTAAATTTACCGGCTTACGAATTTATGAAAAGCAACCATGACAAAGCAGTCCATACGGCACGAAGATACACAAGTAGGATGTTAAAGGAAAAACTTTGTATTGCCGGATTCAAGGTAAAAAAAATTAGCTATCGAAATTCTGTTCTCTTTCCGCTTGCATTGATAGTAAGGATGTATCAGAAGATTGTAACGAAAAAAAATCAAACGGAACAAAAGTCAGACCTTTCTACACCGCCACAAGTAATAAATTTATTGTTTGAAAAAATTTTAAAGATTGAGAATAGATTAATAAACAAAAACATCTCGCTCCCTTTTGGATTAAGTGTATTTTGTATTGCTGAAAAAGTGAATGAGTAAACAGTAAAGCAAAACTCATTCATTTATTTTAAATTATTTCGCTGAAATCTATTTCCTGTTTTTTTTCTTTTGTAATTTATATTCTATGGCATCAACCAATGCAAGATAACTTGCTTCAATAATATTAGCACTTGCCCCAACGGTAGTCCAAACATCATTATGGTCGGCTGATTCAATAGTTACTCTAACATGAGATTGAGATGCCTTAGATGCATCAACTATCACCACCTTATAATCTACCAATCTCAGTTCTTCAAGCACAGGATAGTGTGGAATAAGTGCTTTTCTTAATGCACTATTAAGAGCATCAACCGGTCCTTCCGTTCCGTCCGCAGCAGTATGCATTTTGACAGAGCCAACATTAATCTTTACCGTTGCCTCGCTTATCCTTTCTTCATTTTCTCGCACTTCAGAGATAACCCTAAATCCTTTTAATTCAAAATATGGTTTTAATTCACCAATAGTTCTTTTTACAAGAAGATCAAAACTTGCATCTGCAGATTCAAAGACATATCCATCCTTTTCAAGTTCCATGATTCGCCCTAAGATTTTTTTCATAAATTCTGGTTTTTTAGACAAATCAATCTTACTCTTCGCAAGCAGATTGCTCTTGCCGCTAAGTTCAGAAATAAGGATTCGGCGTTCATTACCTACCTGTTCAGGTTTTATATGCTCATAAGTCATTGAATTTCTAGCAATTGCAGAGACATGAATTCCTCCTTTGTGGGCAAATGCACTTTTACCGACAAAGGGCTGTCGATCTAAGATTGGCACATTGGCTATCTCATAAACGGCACGACTTATTTCGGTTAAATGTTTAAGTGATTTTTTGCCAATGGATGATTTTTTCATTTTTAATTCCAACGACGGAATGACACTGGTTAAATCACAATTTCCACAGCGTTCGCCAATTCCATTGATTGTGCCTTGGACATGATTTGCCCCTGCCTCAACAGCCATGATTGCATTCGCAACAGCCATATTGCTATCATTATGAGTATGGATGCCGATGTCAACATTTGGAAATTTTTCAACAACAACTTTGGTTATTTCTAAAATCTCAAACGGTAGGCATCCACCATTAGTGTCACACAGAATAAGACATTTAGCCCCTGCCTTTTCTGCAGAGGATAGTGCCTGCAATGCATATTCAGGATTACTTTTATAGCCATCAAAGAAATGTTCCGCATCAAAAAATACCGATTCACATTTTTTTATAAGATATTTAATCGAAGAGCTAATCATCTCAAGATTTACTTCTAACGGCACCCTCAAGGCATCGGTTACATGAAAATCCCAACTTTTACCAAAAATTGTTATAATCGGAGCCTTGCTCTCAACCAACATCTTTAGATTTGGATCTTGAGATGGTTTGTTTTTTGCATGTCTGGTTGAACCAAATGCTGCAATTTTTGAATTTTTGAATTTTAATTTTTGGGCAGCTTTGAAAAACTCCATATCCTTTGGATTACTACCAGGCCAACCACCTTCAATATATTTAATTCCGAAATAATCTAGCTCTTTAGCAATTTCAATCTTACCGGCAACACTAATAGACACCCCTTCTCCTTGAGTACCGTCACGTAAAGTGGTATCGTATATTTCAATCTTTTTTGATGCCATTGTTTTCTCCATGCTTAATTTTAATTATTAAATATCAAATCGGATTATATTTTTATGATTGATAGCGTCAAGAATTAAACTTGGGGAAATAAGGATGTGGGACACGCAAAGAAGCTTTGCATTTCCCACATTCTTTTTACTGTTTTTTTAAGTTGCTTTTTTTGAAAATTCAATTTATAGTAATACCGATAATTACTTTCTGGAAAATCAATGAACATTACTAAATCAATCATAACGATAACCTTTACTTTACTCTTTGCCCTCTGGTTGATTACTGAGAGCAATGATGATAATTTATCTGAATCTAACAATCAGAATGTAACTACGAAAAAGGTAAATGAGGAGGCAGAGCCAACAATGCTTCTTTCTATCCGTAAGGTTTCTAAAATAAAATCTGATAAACCGCTGAGTAAAACAGAGTTAATTAATAAAATTTTACCCATCAAAACCATGCTTATTGAAACAATTCCTAACAAGACTGTAATTGCGGTAAAAACAAAGACACTGGTAAAGAAGAAACCAAAGATAAAAAAGCTTAAAAATTATACGGTAATCAAGGCAACAGTGACTGCATATTGCCCCTGCTGGCGTTGTTGTGGCAAATTTGCAAATGGATTAACCTCAACTCGAACCAGTGCATGGCATAAGGGGATTGCAAGCGATCCAACAATTATTCCTTACGGTACAAAGATTTTTATTCCCGGCTATGGGGTCGCAAAAGTTGATGATACCGGCATTGCAATGCGTAATAGCTGGAGACATCACGGAATAATTCACCTTGACATAAGATTCAAGTACCATTGGCAGGCAAGACAATGGGGCAGCAAGCTTATGACGTTGAAAATTCAACGACCATCTAATAAATAATACAATTCTATGAATGGCAAGAAAATATCCTCGCATTCTGACTATCAATTACTTGATTGTGGAAATCTAAAACGGTTAGAGCAGGTTGGAAACTACAAAATTATTAGAAATGCCCTACAAGCAGAATGGAAAGTGGCAAATCCAAATATTTGGCATAATCCTGACGCTATATTCAATAATATCGGTAAACACAATGGAGTTTGGAATAAATCACATATTTTTCCAAATGAATGGAAAATAAAATTTGATAGCATAACTACTGAACTACGACTTACTGCTTCCGGACAGATTGGAATATTTCCTGAGCAGATTAGCAATTGGATGTGGCTAAAAGATATTATAAATACCGCTAATAGACCATTAAAAATCCTCAACGGTTTTGCTTATACCGGAATGGCTTCAATCTTTGCCGCATCTTCCGGGATAGACACCAAAGTTTGCCATCTTGATAGCTCAAAGAGTGCTGTTAATTGGGCAAAGAAGAATGCATCTCTAAATAACCTCAGCAACAATTCTATTCGCTGGATGACGGAAGATGTTTTGAAATATATGCAGAGAGAGATAAATAGAGGGAAAAAATACGATGGGATAATTCTTGACCCCCCTGCCTTTGGCAGAGGCCCTAAGGGTGAGAAATGGAAATTGACTTCCGACATAAAAAAATTAATGAATATTACGAAACAACTTTTGAGTAAAAATCCACTTTTTGTGTTGTTATCCTGCCATGCCCCTGAAATAACTACCAAGGATTTAGAGCATTATTTGAAAGAGCTTAATTTAAAAGAAACTTTTATTATAGAATCAGGTGAATTAAATATTCCATCAGAAAATAAGAATTCTCTTCCAGCAGGGATTTTTGCCAAGATTTATTGAATAAACTCTATTCTCACCGAGTAGCCATTATATAGATTTTTACATTCAAGAATTATTCCACAAATAACTTTGTTATCAATTGTCATCTCTAGTTTCTTTCCAAGCTCTACCATGACAGGAGAGACAAAACGAACTCCTCCTTCAGAAAAATTCATAATTTGAGCTCGGATTAAATCATTTTTATCTCCATACCTAAAGTCAAGGTGTCCGTGTTTCTTAACCCTAACGCTGGCACGACGATCTTCGTAGCTATTAATTTTAGAATTGTCTTTTTGATGGTTATTAGTCATTAATTAGCCTCATCTAAAATAAATTTTTTATAATCATCCTCTGTGTCAATGCCTGCTCCACAAAAGGTTGTTTTAGTGGCAACAACCTTTAAGCCTGCCTCAATTGCTCTTAATTGTTCTAGTTTTTCAAGCATTTCTAATCTTGAATTCGGTAATTTTTGAAAATTCAATAACGTCTCTTTTCGGTAGGCATAAATTCCAAAATGAAGAAAACCTAAAGGTGAGCCATCTTCTAATACTTTGTCTCGATCATGAGGAATTGGTGCTCGACTAAAATAAAGACAGCGGTTTTCCTTACCCATAACAACCTTTACCATATTAGAATCAAGAAAGGTCTTATAATCTGTTATCTCTCGATAAAGTGTAGCAATATGTGCATCTGAATCTTCTTCTAAAAGTTTTGCTACTGCCATCACATCCGAAACCGGTAAACTGGGTTCATCACCTTGAATATTAATCACAATATCGATTTCTTTAGGAAGTTTTTTTGCCACCTCTGCAATTCTGTCTGTGCCGGAATTATGGGTCGTAGCGGTCATTTCTGCAACAACTAAAGGATTATTTTTTTTTGAATATTCATTAACACAATTAAATATTTCTTTACTATCTGTAGCAACGATTATTTTGAGGATTTTACCATTACTAATTTTAATTGATTCTGAAGCATTCTCAACAGTATGAATGATTAGTGGTTTGCCGGTATCTGACCTCATCAATTTTTTTGGTAAACGAGTCGATGCAAGTCGAGCTGGAATAATTATTACTGATTTTTTTTTCAACATAACTAACGTCTCTTTTTAAGATGGTCTCATTTCAATAACTCTCAATTCAAGTCGAGATGGAGTATAAAAATTATTTAATGAAAGTTCATAAACTAAATCCCAATAACCAATACCACTACTAATTCGGTGAAACCATTCTATATTATTAAATACAACAGCCCTGAATGCTACATTATCTTGAGATGCAAAAAAGCTAAAGTGTTTATCATCTTTTCCCATAAGTTGAGGCTTGCCTGCAATTTTTACATGACGAGATAAAAATCGTGGACTTTCATTTCCTGCACCAAAAGGAGCAAGAAGCTCAATCTCTTCCGCTATGCCTTCATTTAACTGACTAAGATGAA